>NZ_SCFT01000018.1:0-37765 GCF_016617655.1 Erysipelothrix sp. strain 2 (EsS2-7-Brazil) | reverse complement strand
AATATCTTGATGATATTTGCTTCAAAATTAACTCAATGCCGCGAAAAATATTTGACTTCAAAACGGCCTATGAGATAGACTTTAATAAAAGTAAAAGTGGTGCGGTTGAGATTTGATAAAAGAAAAACGAGGCTTAGATGTCCTCGTTTTTTATTATGTCAATTCTTGACTAAAACATAAAAAAACCAACCGAAGTTGGTTTGAAGATATATTTGGTGCACCAGATAAGATTTGAACTTACACGACTTGCGTCACACGCCCCTCAAGCGTGCGCGTCTACCGATTCCGCCACTGGTGCATTGCACTTAACTGCTTTTGTATTATAGCATTGGAATAAACAATGTGCAAGATTAAAAGTGGCTAATTTAATGATTTACGTAAAATATCGTGTATAATATTTATGGTTAAGAAGGAAGGTTATAATGAAAATTCATAAAAAGACGTCAATGACAGAGGGCGTCATTTGGAAAGAAATGCTCTTGTTTTCAATTCCGCTTTTGATTGGGAATCTATTCCAACAACTTTATAATACCGTGGACTCCTTTGTGGTTGGAAACTATGTGGGTGAAGAAGCGCTTGCGGCAGTTGGTGCAAGTACGCCTCTAAGTAACGTTATTATTGGTTTGTTTATGGGGATTTCGACTGGTGCGGGTATTCTTATTTCTCGATATTTTGGGGCGAAGAAAGATGAAGAATTGCATGATTCGATTCATACCTTTATGGCGTTTTCGTTGATTGTAAGTGTTTTTCTTACATTTTTCGGTTCCGTAATGTCCCCAATATTTCTGGGGTGGCTCAAGACACCCGCAAATATTATGGAACCTGCAACACTTTACTTAAGAGTTTATTTTTGGGGTGTAACCGGTCTTGTTATTTATAACTCCGGAGCAGGTATTTTACGTGCAATCGGGGATTCACGCAATCCCTTAATTTATCTATGCATCTCAAGTCTTATAAATGTTTCATTAGACTTATTGTTTGTTATTGTTTTTGATATGGGAATTTTAGGTGTTGCGGTTGCAACACTGATTGCTCAGCTTACATCTGCAATTTTAGTCTGGATGCATTTACTACGCGTTGATGATATTTATCAACTCAAGATGACAGATATTCGTATTCATCGAGATAAACTGTATGAAATTATTCGATTGGGAATTCCTACTGGAATTCAACAGACTGTAGTTTCATTTTCCAATGTCTTGGTACAATCGTATATCAATGCCTTTGGTTCTGCAGCCGTTGCCGGATTTAGTGCGGCGGATAAATTTAATGCGTTTTTATCCATGCCAACTCAAAGTTTTTCGTTAACAATAACGACTTTTACCGGTCAAAACCTTGGAGCTGGACGTAAAGAACGTATTATGGAGGGGGTTCGTACTGCTCTAGTTTTAGCGGTAGGGATCGTTATTATTATCGGGATTCCAACGTTTATCTATGCAGATCAACTCATTGGTTTCTTTTCACCTGAACCGATGGTTATTGTATATGGTGCACGGATGTTACGGATTATGGTGCCATTCTATTTTGCACTCAGCACAACAAGTATTTTGAGTGGTGCATTACGTGGTGCAGGCCTCACAATGGTTCCGATGATTATCATGATTTCGTGTTTCACCATCCTAAGACAAATATTCTTATTTATCATGATGCGAATCAATCATTCCATTGATTGGGTATATTGGAGTTATTCTGTTACCTGGATCAGTTCAATGATTCTTACGCTTCTTTATTCAAAAGCTTCAAAATGGCTTGAAAAAGCATAGTCCTCCAACGAGGACTTTTTTATGTTACAATAAAATAAAAAGGGTGGACAATATGAAAAAATTAAACATTATCGTTGATGTTCAAAATGACTTTGTATCGGGGACACTTGGTTTTGAAGGTGCAAACCAAGTGGTTATGAATATAATCCAAAAATTAGAAAATGAGCAAGATTGTGATGTTGTGTTCACACGTGATACGCATGGTTCAAACTATCTTGAGACGCAAGAAGGACGTCGATTACCAATTGAACATTGTATTTTGGGGTCTCATGGATGGGCGTTGGATGCGCGGTTAGAGCCATTTATTAAGCCGGATTCAATTATTTTTAATAAACCGACGTTTGCATCGTTGGAGTTGGGGAATTATTTAGATCAAAAAAATTATGATGAAATTGAAGTGATGGGTCTTGTTTCAAATATCTGTGTTATTAGCACGTGTGTGATGGTTAAGGCTGCGTGTCCCGAATCCCGCATTCTTGTAGATGCATCATGTACAGACAGTTACGATCCTCTTTTAAATCAAAAGACCTTTGATGTCCTTGAAGGTTTACATGTGGATGTGATTCGATGAGTCGGGCGAGTATTAAGCGCGGACTTTTAGCTGTATTAGCTTTGGTTCTTTTAATTGTAGGTGGCGTTGCTGTTTACTTTATTGTGGATCCATCTCCTTCAGCATATCTTATTCGAAAAGTGTTTGAAGGCGGGTTAGCGGTAAAACCACATGGGTATGAATTGATTGAATCTGAAGTTGATGCTTACACCGATTTAACGTATGAATCCACTGCTGGAAGAAATACCTTTGATTTGTTTGGACCGAAAAATTCCCAGAAGTTGCCGACGATTATTTGGGTTCACGGTGGTGCATTTGTGGGTGGTGATAAGCACGATAATTATGAGTATGCGGTTCAATTAGCGCATCAAGGCTATCGTGTTATTAATCTTAATTATGACCTCGCTCCAGAGGCGGTTTATCCGTCCCCAGTTCACCAAGTTGGTGAAGCCATAACATATCTTCAAACCCATGCTGATCTCTTTGGTTTAGATATCAATAATATTATTCTCGCGGGCGACTCTGCGGGGGCACACATTATCTCGCAATTCATGATGGTTCAGGTGGACCCGGCGTATGCCCAAAAATTGAATCAAAATGTAACTTTAAATCCAAGTTCTATCAAAGGGATGGCATTGTTTTGTGGTCCCTATGATTTAAATGGTCTTTTAAATATGCAGTCTTCATCCGGTATTTTAGATTTCTTTGTGAGCCGTTTAGCGTGGGCTTATATGGGTGAAAAGGCATGGATGGATACCGATTATGTTGAATCATTGTCCATTCTTAATCATGTAACGAGCGATTTTCCACCGACATTTATTACTGACGGTAATCAAATGAGTTTCATGGAAGATGGCTTAAAAATGCAGGCAAAATTGGAATCGCTCGATGTTCCAGTCACTTCTGTCTTTTATGAAGGTGTGGCAGATGTTTTAGGTCATGAGTATCAATTTAAAATGGATAATCCGTATTCGGTTCATACATTTGAAGAATTTGTTGGATTTCTAAATAATTATACAAAGAAGGTGTGAAGGCTCACATCTTTTTTGATGGGGTTTTATATATGCAATGAATATGCGATAATGTTATAATAAACACATGAAATGAGGAAGTTATGAAGAAACGTTTAGGATTATTAAGTGTCGTAATTATCGTGATCGATTTGCTATCTAAGACATGGATCGACAAAACAATTCCATTATGGGAATCTTTACACGTTATACCCGGATTTTTCTCACTTCGGTATGTACGTAATACAGGAGCAGCATGGAGCTTGTTGGATGGTCAAAAATGGCTGTTTATCGTTCTTGCATCAGCAGTATGCATTGTGCTCGCCTATTATTATGTAAAAGAAGATAAACCTGTCATTTTGACAGCGATTGCCTTAATGTTTGCAGGTACTTTTGGGAATTTGTTCGACCGCGCAGTTTATGGCTATGTACGTGATATGTTTGCGTTCAATATCTTTGGATATCAGTTTCCTGTATTTAACGTAGCAGATATGAGTTTGGTTGTAGGGGTTTGCATTCTAGCAATCGTACTCTATCTCGATGAAAGAGGTCAAAAATATGAATAAATTAATTGTAGAAGAAATGTTTGATGGAATGCGTATTGATCAGTATATGGCACTTGCTGTAACAGATTATTCACGCAGTGTTTTACAAACATGGATTAAAGATGGAAAAATAACAGTGAATGGGAATGCGGTTAAACCGAACCTTCGCTTAAAAGAAGATGATGTTGTTGAGTATGAAATTACGGAAGAACAAATTTCGATTGTTCCCGTCGCGATGGATTTGGATATCGTCTATGAAGATGACGCAATCCTTGTTGTGAATAAACCAAAAGGGTTAATTGTGCACCCATCACCATCAACCTTAAATCAACCTACGTTGGTTCATGGCTTGTTAGCACACACAACGCAGTTAAGTAATCTTAATGGCGAACTTCGCCCAGGTATTGTTCACAGAATTGATAAAGATACAACGGGTTTGTTAGTTGTAGCAAAAACAAACGAAGCGCATGAAATTTTAGTTGAAGACTTAAAACAACGACTTATTTCAAGAGAATATGTTGCAATTGTTCATCATCAATTTAAACATCAAAGTGCAACGGTTGATGCGCCAATTGGTCGTGACCCCAAAAACCGTCAACGCATGGCTGTCACAGATCAAAACAGTAAGCATGCAGTAACGCATTTTTATTTGACAGAACGGTTTAACGATTATAGCGTCTTGCGTTGTAAGTTAGATACAGGGCGTACGCATCAAATTCGTGTTCATGCTCAGTATATTAAACATCCAATTGTAGGTGACCAAACGTATAGTTATAAAAATACATGGGATACAAACGGTCAATGTTTGCACGCTCAAAAATTATCGTTAACGCATCCCATTACAAAAGAGGTTATGACGTTTGAAGCTGAATTACCTCAAACAATGAAAGATGTAATCGAGGACATCAGGAGGTTAGATTAATGTATACAAAGTCTCAATATGATGCATGGGTAATTGAAGTCGCAAACTATTTTATGAAGCATTTTCAATATCAAATGGTTTCAATGACTCAAGACAGTTCACAGGTATGGCTTGTGAATCAAAATGTTGAGGACAATTCGATAATCATGGTTACTTCGACATCCCTTTCGAATATTGATCGTGCGATGATTTCAAAGCACCGTGAAAGCCTTGCACTCGTGTTCAAGACGAAGGCAGAGGGTCTTAATATCAGTGTGAATCAAGAAGACAAAGTTGGGGATGATTTGAATGTGGTTGTTGGACCGAATTATATTTCATCGTCGCAAATCTTAGATTCTTATGGTGAATTGAAGGGGTTACTAAAAGTAAGCCAAAATCCGGATCGTTCTTTGTCAAAAGCGGTTCTTAGTCTGAAAAAAACAATCGGAAAAATGCAAAAACAAGCACGTTATCGCTCATTTCCTGTAACCAATGTTATCTCAATTATTTGTGTTGTGGTGTTCTTAATTGCACAATACTTAATCTTAGTGCCTGGGTTAAACATCAATACGGTTGCGGTTATGTTGGGGGCATTTTATAAACCATTTATTGTTCATGCTCATGAGTGGTTCCGTTTTTTAACTGCAGGATTTCTTCATATTTCGTTCCTTCACCTGATTATGAATCTGATGTCTCTAAGAAATTTAGGTGTGGTGATGGAAACGGTGATGGAAGGTAAAAAGTACTTATTTACCTTGATTGCTGGAATTTTGATGGGGAATGCATTTGTTTTTATTCTCGATGAGGGTGTTATTGGACTTGGTATCAGTGGTGGTTTATTTGCCTTGCTGGGTGCAATGTGCGTTTATTTGGTTGAAACAAAAGCAATGCGTAATCCAAAGGTTATGTCTCAAGTTTTCCAAGTGTTATTTATTAACTTAATTATTAGTACTTTACCTGGTGTGAGTGCAACGGCTCACTTAGGTGGTTTAATTGCTGGAGTGTTGTGTGGACTTATTTTTTCAAAACGAAAAGATTGGGACTATTTACGTAAAGGAACCATGGTATTATCGTCAGTATTTGTTGTTGGGATTGGAATTGTAATGACTCAGCATGCTGGAACCTTATCCAGTCCAAGATTGGATATGTCTGTGATTAATAGTTGGTATGAACTTGGATTTAAAAATTATGCAAACCGCTTAAGCGGTTTTATGAAGTAGGGGAATCGTATGAGTAAACGAGATAATGTCATTTCTTGGGATGAATATTTTATGGGCTTGGCTCATTTGTCGGCGTTACGGTCAAAAGACCCTTCAACTCAAGTTGGTGCCGCAATTGTGGATCAGCAAAAAAAAATCGTTGGAATTGGCTATAATGGCCTTCCAACGGGATTGAGTGATGATGCGTTTCCTTGGGAGCGTGAGGGAGATTTTCAAACAACGAAATATGCTTATGTCGTTCATGCAGAGTTGAATGCAATTCTCAATGCGACCCAATCGTTACAGGGGTGTACAATTTACGTTTCTTTATTCCCATGTAATGAGTGCTCAAAAGCAATTATTCAAAGCGGTATTAAAGAAATTGTTTATGAAGATGATAAGTATGCAGAAACAGATGCTGTTTTAGTGTCAAAACGCATGCTTGATGCAGCAGGGGTTTCCTATCGTAAGATTGATAAACCCATCGCGGTTTCGCTTACACATCGTTAAGAATGCGTTGTGTATTGGCGAAGTGAACCTTAGCAACATTTTCGAGTTCCTCTTTGCCATAACGCTTTACAAATTCTTTACCAAATGCATCAACGTGAGGACCAGCGCCTTTGGGGAATGTACAGTCGTATTTGCGGGATAGTTTATCAAGGTAATCTAAAAAACCAAATCGCGCAATGATTGCACCGCATGCGACGGCAATATATTTGTTTTCGGCTTTAGTTTCAAAGATTAATCCCCTGAAGATTTCCGGTTCGCCCTTAAGGGCATTGTAGTAAGGTTTTTCAGCCATGAACTGATCAATGATTGCATAGGGAGGCATTACATAGCGTTTTTTTAAATTTAAAAAAGCTTGATTATGGAGCTTTGCCTTAATAACATTCATGTTCATGGTTGGATGGACACGGTTGTACTTCTTATTATCGAGAATAAGAAGACTGTATTGAAGTTCACGTTTCAGAATCGGTGCGATGTTTCGAATTTTATCATCCGTCATTTGCTTCGAATCTACAATCTCCGAAACGGGAATGCGTGATAAGTCGGATTCATTCACAATACAAGCACACACCGTGATGGGGCCGAAGTAATCTCCGGTACCGACTTCATCACTTCCTGCCATAGAACCTTTGAGCTTCGATGTTGAAGCAACACTAGATTGTGGTTTTGCAGGCTGTTCTGAATAGGATGAAGCATGAAAAGATGCGCCTTCCCCGCTGAAAACAACCTTACCACTGGTATAGGCTGTAATGGTTACATCACTTCCCTTAATTTGGAAGTGAGTGTACTGAATATCGTAACGAATCGGATATTTTGAATATCGTGATTTTAATTCGTTAATTTGGTTATCTGTTAATTTTAATGTAATAGTTGTCATACTAATAATATAGACTATTTTTTATGAAATGAACAGTTGAACCCTTAAAATAAAAATACAAAAGGAGTGATTTTATGGTGATGTTTCCTAATGATTGGATGGGCTACTTAAATGGGGTTATTATAATATGGTTTGCGGTGACCCTATACATTGGATACAAGAAAGGTTTGTTGTTGCAACTTGTTGATGTTGTTGGAACATTTGTATCTCTTTTTGCAGCATGGATTTTTGCACCGGTTTTTGTGCAAGTTTTCCAATTCTTCAAAGCATCGGGAACGGGGTTTTTAACCATTAATCAACTCGTTGTACATCAAATGAATCAGTTGATTTGGTTTGTAATTCTATTTATTGTGATTCGTATCGTTTTAATGCTTGTAACACCACTTGCAACGGTAATCTCAAAAGTCCCTTTAGTAAAGCAAGTAAACTCAGCAATTGGAGGGGTCTTTAGTGTCGTGTTTTTTGCACTTAAACTTGTTTTGATCTGCGTTATATTGTCGACACCAATCATCAAAAATGGCCAGGAAGTGATCGATAACACGTGGCTCGTTTATGTTGAGAAGGCTTCAAAACCAGTTTTAGGAGCTTTTGATGATTTCATGAATCAAAATACTGCAATTCAAAGCATTATTACAGATCAACAATTATCGCCAAGTCAACAAGAAGCCATGGTCAAGTGGCTTGAAAAACATGGTTTTAATGAAATACAGATTAGGGAGTATCTAGAAAAATATGAATAATACATCGTCTCGATTAGAGTTCGATAAAGTGCTTGAGCGCATCGCTCATTTCGCATCTTTTTCCTTGGGAAAGGAAGCGGTTTTGAATACGGTTCCTTCATTTTCTTCATTAATCGTAAAACGTGATTTGGCTCGTGCTAAAGATGCGTTGCAATTAGTGGTTGTGAATGGCTCAATGTCCTTTGGAGGGATTACCGATGTGTCCTATGCCTTAACCCTTGCTGAAAAGGGTGGTACTTTATCCGTAGAAGATATCGTAGATGTCGGACGCTTTATGCAAGGTCTTGAACGTCTAAAAAAACAATTTAGAAATTTAGAAGGGTCTTATCCTGCACTTGAGGATTTATTTGAAAGTCTTGAAGTGAAAGCATCAACTTTGAAACATATTGAGCATTGTTTTGGAGAACAAGGTGAAGTTTTAGATCGTGCAAGTGCTCATTTGGGCGAACTAAGACGCCAAAGCAAAGCACTGGAACAAAATATTGAGAATAAAACACAAGAGTTTTTAACAAAAAATCGGGCAATGCTGAGCGAAGCCGTCGTTTCACTCCAACATGGTCGCCGTACATTTTTAGTCAAACCTTCAGATAAGTATAAGCTTGAAGGAACAATTTATGGTGAATCCGCAAGTGGGCAGTCGGTTTATTTTGAGCCTGCCTTTTTAGCGCGAATGCAAAATGAATATCAAAGTCTCATCCATCAAGAACATGATGAAATTGAACGTATTTGTCGTGAAACATCAAACTTAATTGCGGAAGATGCTCAACAGTTAACCGCAGATCTTGATACGGTCGCAATCATCGATTGTCTTTTTGCGAAAGCAGAATGGGGATCACACAATGATGCTGTGGTAGCGACCTTGACCCAAGATCGTTTAAACTTAAAAAATGCACGTCATCCTCTTATTAATCCGAAAGAAGTTGTCGCGAATACATATACCTTAACACCACCTCATAAAATGATCTTAATTAGTGGTCCCAATACAGGGGGGAAAAGTGTGAGTTTGAAAACAATGGGGTTATCGATTCTCATGACTTTAGCGGGTTGTCCAATTTGTGCGGAATCAGCAGAAGTGATGTTAGTGGACCAAGTGTTTGTGGATATTGGTGATCAACAGTCAATTGAAAAATCATTATCTTCTTTTTCTGCTCATATGGAAACAATGACGCAAGTGAATGCTCAAGCAACATCCAAATCCATTGTATTGCTTGATGAATTGGGATCGCAAACGGATCCTCTTGAAGGGGAAAGTTTGTCAATGGCTATTTTGGATCACTTTAGATCGGTTGGTTGTTGGGTTATTGCGACGACACACTTTTCAAGACTTAAAAAATACGGAACGCAATATGACGATATTCTGATTGCAAGTGTTGAGTTTGATTTGCAAAATCTTAAACCAACATACCGTTATCGTGAAAATGTAATGGGTGAATCCAATGCTTTTGCGATTGCGAAGCGTCTAGGGTTACAAGCGGATATTATTGACCGTGCTTTTAAATACAAACAAGAAGGTCAATATGAAGCGGATCATTTATTAGAAATTCTTGAAGCGAAAATTAATGAACAAGATAAGCTTGAACAAGAGCTTCTAAAAGAAAAAGAAGCGATTGAAACACTTAAGCACGAAGCATTGATGAAACAAAAAGCACTTGAAGCTGAGTTTGTTCGTAAAGAACAAGCCTTGCGTGAAGAGAATGAAGCATTATTGGAACAGATGGTTGAAGAGGCGGAACGCCAATTGGATGTATTAAATAAAACGAATCGTCCTGACCTTCGAAAAAAAGCAGTTAAGCAAATTCAATCATTGCAAGCAGAAACAGCTGTTGATGAGACCATTGGTAAGGGTGATCGTGTACAGTTAAAATCCACTAACCAAGTTGGTATTGTGGATTCAATTGAAAAAAACACAGCCTTTGTCTCGATTGGTGGTTTAAAAGTAAATGTTGATTTAAGCAAGCTCACTCGTATTGCTGGACCTGCGAAAAAGGTGAAAGCAAAACCAACACGAAGTCATAGTGTTAATGCGAGATCTTCATTTAAAACAGAATTGAATATTATCGGTCTTCGTGTTGTGGAGGCTATACCTCAAGTTGAGAAATATATTGATGAGTGTGTACTTCATAAAGTACCAACGTTTAGAATTATTCATGGACATGGGACGGGACAACTTCGTACTGCAGTTCATCAAACACTACGTCGTAATAAACATGTAGGCTCCTTTGAATTAGGTGGTGTTGGTGACGGTGGTCTGGGTGCGACGATTGTGAAATTAAAACAATGACCCATACAACAATTGAAGAAAAACTGAAACGACTACCGATGGAGCCGGGTTGTTATCTTATGAAAAATAAAAATGGGGAAATCATCTATGTGGGAAAAGCGAAAAAATTAAAAAATCGCGTAAGCTCCTACTTTACAGGTGCCCATGATCATAAGACAACGCGCATGGTACGTCAGATTGCTGATTTTGAATTTATCATAACCAGTACGGAGAAAGAGTCCTTAATTCTAGAGATTAATTTAATTAAAGAACACCGTCCTCAATTCAATATTATCTTTATGGATGATAAATCATATCCATATCTTAAAGTACCACGTGAGGGTAAACCCGAGGTTTTGGTCGCTCGCGATCGAAAGCAATCAAAGCAATTTCATTACTTTGGACCGTATCCAGATGCTACTGCAGCCCGTGATATGGCGCGGCTTCTAAACGATTCTGTGCCTACAGGAGATACCTTATTACCCAACACATTAGCCATTTACAGTGCATTTAATCGAACGGGAAAACGTTATTCAAAAGAAGAATTAGATGTTTGGCGTCAAAATGTTATGAGTATTTTGAATGGCAATATAAAACCCTTTAAAGAAGAATTAGAGCGAAAAATGTTAGAGGCGAGTGAATCTTTAAATTTTGAGTTGGCTCAAGTCTATAAAGAAAAATTGCACGCTCTAGATTATATTGGTGATAAACAACAAGTTCAGTTTTCTTTAAACGAACGATTTGATTTGTTCCACTACGCCTACTATCAAGGTTACATTGCAATTGTCGGATTGTTTGTTCGTGGTGGTCGTTTATTAGAGCGCAGTATGGCGGTTGAAGCATGCATGGAGGAGCCCCTCGATGCGTTTGTCTCTTTTATTGCGCAATTCTATGAAAATCAACCGTTACCGAAAACAATTTATGTTCCAAACGTTGTTGATGCGGAAGAGTTGGGGGATGTTTTAGAGGCTGAAGTCAAAATTCCGATTCGAGGTAAGAAGAAAACCTTGTTGGAGATTACCCAAAAAAATGCACAACAACAGCTCGATGATCAATTCTCATTACTTCGTGAACGTCAACAATTCAAAGATGAAGCGTTGAAGGATTTAAGTGATGCTTTAGGTATGAAGACTTTGATTCATCGTATTGAAGTTTTTGATAACTCACATATTTCGGGTTCATTCGCAGTATCAGCGTGTGTTGTTTATGATGATGGGGAGCCAAATAAAAACTTATATCGACGGTATAAGTTGCATCAAGGTAATGATGACGTTGCATCCATGAAGGAAGTTTTGTATCGACGTTATTTCCGTTTGTTACGTGAAGAGAAGCCAATGCCAGATTTAGTGTTGGTTGATGGTGGTAAACCACAGCTTAATGCGGCTTTGGAGGTTTTAAGAGATCTCGAATTGAATTTAAGGGTGTGTTCTCTTGTTAAAGATGATCGTCACCGTACACATGCTTTAATGCGTGAAGATGGCAGCATGATTTCAATCAATAAAACCAGCTCCCTTTTTAATTTCCTTATGCAAATGCAAGATGAAGTGCACCGCTTTGTGATTACATATCATCGTAACCTAAGGAAAAAAGCAATGACTCGATCAATTCTTGATGAAGTAAGTGGATTAGGGAAGGTTCGACAAAAAGAACTATATAAGAAATTTGGATCACTTAAAAATATTCGTGCAGCATCCTTAGAAACTTTGAAGACGGTTTTACCGGAGGATGTTGCGATTGATTTGTATGATATACTACATATAGATTGGAATGATTATCATGAAAAAAATTAGTACATTGGGAATTTTTGATTCGGGACTGGGTGGCTACAGTGTCTATCAATACTTAAAACAAAATCTTGATCCAGTCTCTTTGGTGCTCTATGCAGATCAAAAGCATGCACCTTATGGGAATCAATCGGATGATGCAATCATTGGGTATACCATCAATGCAATGCAATGGTTCCATGATCGAGAGATCTTAGATGTCGTCATTGCATGCAATACGGTTTCGGCGGTTGCTCTGACAACCGTACGTAAACATTTTCCCGATATGAATCTTATTGGTATCATTGAACTTACCGTTGGTCAAATTGATTTGACAGATGATGTTTGTGTGGGAATTGTATCGACACTTGCCACATTTAATGCCCATGCATATCGTAATTTGATTCATGAAAAAGGATCAGGATCGGTTAAAGAACTTGCGCTCCCTGAATTGGTTAATATTATTGAAGGTCTAAATCAAAATTTAGATTTAGAAACATACCTTCGGAATGAATTAACGCCAATTCTTGAGGCAACCGATTTGATTCTTGGATGTACGCATTTTCCACTAGTAGAAGATGTCTTTAGAAAAATATATAAGGGAAATATTCATGATTCCAAACGACCGATTCGTGAATTTATTGAAATGAATTATTCGTTTAACTCATCAGTGTGTCAAACCTATACAACGGGTGACGCCCATAAAATGGAACGTCAAATAGAACGTCTCTTTAAATCAATAGAAAAGGTGGAAACAATATGACAGAAATTATCGTTTGCAGTGATAACCATGGTAAGAAAAAAGTTCTCGATGCGATTTTACAGAATTATCCTCATGCAGATGCCTACATTCATTGTGGCGATAATGAACTTGATCTTGAATCCATGAAACCCTTCCATGCAGTGACCGGTAATAATGATACATTCTATAAGTACCCTGAATCGTTAGTTGTTGAGGTTAAGGGAACCCGTATTTTTGTAGCGCACGGTCATTTAATGCGTTACCGTCATATCGAAGAGGATATTATTGCCTTGGCCAAGGGACACCGTTGTACCATTGCGTGTTACGGTCATACGCATGTTCCGGTTGTGAAAGATGTCGATGGGATACTACTCATCAATCCCGGTTCACTCTATTATAATCGTGACGGATCGCCGACATGTTTCGCAAAAATCACGATTACAGATGATAAAGTGACCGTCGAAGAATTATTTGAAAGAGATTTATAAAAAGCATTGTATTCTATGCGTCTTAATGATATTATTGTAGACGCATAGAGCACAATTTGTCTCCGTAGCTCAGTGGATAGAGCACGCGCCTTCTAAGCGTGTGGTCGGGAGTTCGAATCTCTCCGGGGACGCCAATTTTAAACGATAACACCTAAATTAGGGTGTTTTTTTTATGTTTTCCAAAAAAGTTCACATATAATAAAATCTACACGATAAAATGAGTTTAACAATAGGATTTTATGTGAAAATTTAGTACAATTATACAAGAACTTTATATGGAGGGGCATATGAAAGTAGAAAAGAAACACATTATTGGATTTTTTGGATTATTAGTTTTTTGCTTAGGTTGTGGTGTTGGATATTTTCAAGGTGTATCCAAGAAACCAGTGGAACAAGAGCCCCCAAAGATTATAAAAAAGAAGCCGGATCAATTTAAGGTTTCAAAGTTTGTAAAGCGTGAAAAACAAGATGATGTAGAGATTGAGGAAGGCAATCATTTTGTGGAGAATGTTCGTAGTGAAGAAACACCGATTCCCTTTGATACGATAGAAAAAAATGATGATGGACTTAATAAAGGCGAAACGGTAATTGAACAAGAGGGACAACTGGGTCTTAAGCGTACTGTTTATAAAGAACTCTATAAAAATAATGATTTAATTGACTCAACAATGGAATATACCGAAGTGGTTTACCAACCCGTAGATGAAATTACACGGGTTGGCATTAAAGAGGTTGTTGTGAATCATGAGTACATTAATAAAGAGGAATCGCTCTTAATGTTTCAACGTGTGAATCAGATTCGAAGTGAACATCAGTTAGAACCTTTAAAGTGGTCGGAATCCTTATTTGAATACGCTGGGATTCGTGCAGTGGATTTAGAACAAAGTTTTGAACATCGACGACCCGATGGAAGCTCATGGGATAGTTTAAATCCACAGTTGATTTTTGCTGAAAACTTGGCAAAACGGGCATTTTCAGTTGATAGTGCCATCAGTGGATTTATGGAATCACCAAGTCATCGTGCAAACATTTTAGATGATTTTAAATCGGGTGCTTGTGCTCTTTATAAAGCATCTGATGGAAATTGGTATTGGGTGCAATTGTTTGGATATTGAAACGGTCTTGTTTGAAATGGAAACAAAGGTTATTATAGATGAGGTATGTGGAGGTAAAGCATGGGACGTATAAAATATTATTTTAGAAGGTTAAAAGCATTGGATTATAAAAACATGTGGCGAATTGCAGGTATAATTCACCAGGAAACAGGAAAATTTAGACTTGTGATTCTTCTTGATATGATTGGTTGTTCGTTTATCTATCAATCGGGTTATCTTGATTATTTTGAGTTTGAGTTTTATTTATTGAATCGTGCTGAACGAAAAACGTTTATCACAGGGGGAATCGCAAACTCAATTATAGTAAAGTATAATCAAAAAGAGTTTAGACATAAATTTGCGGATAAGTCAGAATTTAATAAAGTGTTCCGAGAATATATCGGGCGTGATTTTGTGGACTTACGAGAATCATCTGATGAATTAATTAAGGCTTTTTTAGAGGGGCATGATGTTGTGATGGCTAAGGTTACTGATAGTTTGATGGGATATGGTGTCGAACGATTTGTAACTTCTGAAATTCAGGATTTTGACTCCTTTAAAAAAGAACGTATGGAACGCCGTCAATTTTTAATTGAAGAGTATTTTGTTCAGCATGAAGCCATGTCATCCCTTTATCCAGAAAGTGTTAATACACTTCGCATGATTACGTTCTTTGACGGTAAAGATGTTCATGTGTTGGAAGGGGTCTTGAAAATTGGGAATGGTGGACATTTGGACAATTTTGGTGCGGGTGGTATGTATACCGTTTTGGATGATGGTGGTAAGGTGCTGTATCCAGCATTTGATAAAGATGCCGTTGCCTTTGATAAACATCCAATTACCGGTACTGATATTGTTGGTTTCCAAGTACCTCTTTACGACGAAATTGTTGAGATGCTAGATCGCGCAGCGCGTGAGGTTCCTCAGATTCAATATGTTGGTTGGGATGTTGCTGTGGGTCAAAAACGACCTTCACTCATTGAAGGAAATTACAATACCGGTGTATTCCAAATGAAACCAAGTTTAACGGGTTCAAAGGAAGGGCTGTTGCCAAAGTTCCGAAAAGTAATCGATATTTAAACCTCGACATTGTCGAGGTTTTTTTTGATTTTGTACCCTTTTAAAAGATAACGAAAACAAATGCGTTACTTTTGTTTTTTATCAAACAAAAGTGTGTTAAAATGAAACAGTATGAAAGGAAAAGTATGAACAACTATTATGAAACGTGCATGAACTCAATTCAAAGCCTTCTTGATGAAGGAAAAACACGTGAAGCACTTGTGCTTATCGATGAAGAATTGAGAATGCCTTATGTACCCGAACCATATTTTACGCAGTTTCAATCCATTCGTGATTCGATACGAATCGATACAAGCCCATCAAGTAAATACTATGAAGATATTGAGGACTTAGAGGAAGCATTACGTGGAAATGAACTTTTACAACAAAAGGCCATTATTTCTTTGGAACGTATGAACCTACGTAATGAACTCCCTCATATAAAAAAATGGCTTGCAGATGAGTACATCGAAGATTGGATCAAAAAACAAATATTATTTTTCTTGATTGATCAGTCGATTGATTTGAAATTGAATTTAAAGTTAAAAATGACGGAGCAGGTGGTTGATACATCTCAATTGGAAAATCCATTTGAATCAGAAGCGTATCAAGCATGTGTATTACAGTTGGGTGATATGCTTGAGTCTGAAAACCCGAGTTTATTAATTCTTTGTCTTGGTGCTTTGGAACAACGCGTCCTCGATGCATTCCCAGTGTCAATTGATGAATTAAAAGCAGAGGAAATATTGGATACAGTGAACACTTATTTGTATAAAGTATAAAGAATGCAATCCCCACTCATTTCGGTTAAAATAGAGTGGTGGTAAGTTTTTAGCACTCGTGTGTTGACTGTGCTAAAAGTTATGTTATAATAGTGAAGTACTAGGAGGACAAACATGAAATCTACATGGACATTAAATGAAAACTCAACAGGATTATTAACTGTTGAAGTTGAAGAAAAAGCTTGGAAAAAAGCACAAGATAAAACTTTAGAAAATGCAATTAAAAACGTTGAAATTCAAGGGTTCCGAAAAGGACAAGCACCTAAAGAATTAGCTCGTAAACAAGTAAACGAACAAATGATTATGATGGATGCAGTTAATGCCATCGCTAATGAAGCATTTGTTGCAGGTATGGTTGAACAAAAAATTGAACCTGTTGCAACACCTGAATTAGACATCGAAGCAATGACTGAAGATGCATTAACATTGAAATTTATCGTTACTGTTAAACCAGAAGTTGAATTAGGTGAATATAAAGGTCTTGATATCAAACGTAAACGAATTACTGTTTCTGCAAAAGATATCGAAGCTGAGCTTGAAAAATTACAAGCAGAACAAGCAGAATTACAACTTAAAGACGGTGCGGTTGAAAACGGCGATACAGTTGTAATGGATTTTGAAGGATTTAAAGACGGCGTTGCATTTGAGGGTGGAAAAGGTGAGAACTATACATTAGAAATTGGTTCAAACTCATTTATTCCAGGTTTCGAAGAAGCAATGATCGGTATGGTTTCAGAAGATGAAAAAGATTTAGATATCACTTTCCCAGAAGAATACCATGTAGAAGAACTTGCTGGTCAACCAGTTGTCTTCAAAGTTAAATTACACGAAGTAAAAACTAAAGTGTTACCAGAATTAAACGATGAGTTTGTTGAATTGTTAGATGATGAAGAAATTACATCATTAGATGCACTTAAAGATTCAATTAAGAAAAATCTAAAAGCACAACGTGAACAAGCAGAAGAAGATCGCGTAAATGAAGAACTTGTGGAAACAATTTCAAATAATGCAAAAATTGATATTCCTGCAGCAATGATTGAAGAAGAGTTAAACCAAATGTTTAATGAATTCAACCAACGTCTTGCACAACAAGGTATGAACTTCGATCTTTACTCACAAATTC
Organism: Erysipelothrix sp. strain 2 (EsS2-7-Brazil); assembly: GCF_016617655.1. Taxonomy (NCBI): domain Bacteria; kingdom Bacillati; phylum Bacillota; class Erysipelotrichia; order Erysipelotrichales; family Erysipelotrichaceae; genus Erysipelothrix; species Erysipelothrix sp. strain 2 (EsS2-7-Brazil). Next base: position 20,362 of record NZ_SCFT01000018.1, on the reverse strand, counting down.
TAGGACAATCAGAAGAAGATGTTAAAGAACAAATGCGTGAAGATGCAGAAAAACGTGTACGTACTCGCTTAACACTTGAAAAAATTGCTGAAGTTGAAGGATTAAAAGTAGAAGACGAAGAAATTGAAAAAGAATTTACAACAATTTCTGAAGTATACGGTATGGAACTTGACCAAGTTAAAAACTTAGTTTCACCTGATGCTATCGGATACGATATCTTATTACGAAAAGCGATGGAGCTAGTACAAGAAACTCTTGCTTAATTAAAAGACGCTTAGCGTCTTTTTTATCCTTAAAGGAGGGATTGCTATGAGCGAAAAAAATATAACAATAAGCGTTCCTGTTGTTGCAACGCGCGGTGTTATTGTGTTTCCAGAACAAGAAATTATGATTGAAGTTGGCCGTCACAAGAGCATGAATGCTATTGACGAAGCAGAAAAGTTCTTTAATGGACAAGTCGTGCTTGTAAGTCAAAAAGACATTCTTGTGGATGATCCGCGTCAAGATGAACTTTTTGAGTATGGTTCACTTGTTAATATTAAAGCCGTAAAACGTAAACAAGGATTTTTACGTGTTACATTTACAGGATTAAAACGTGTTAAAATCGACACATTAAACGATGATGGACGCATGCTTTTCGGTGCAGTAACATCTTTAGATGATATTATTGGCGAAGAAAACGAAGAGATGGCATTAGTTCGTCGTATTACGAATGAAATTGAACAGGTTTCTGTTCAAAATATAACAATCCCTACTGAGATTGTTAATCAATTAACGATGGGCGTGTCTGCCTCACAATTGAGTGATCAATTTGCTCAATACTTCCCACTTCAACTTGAACGCAAGCAGGAATTGCTGGAAGAATTAAGTGTAAACGAACGTCTTCTAATGATTATCGAAGAGATTCAACGCGAGCATACGCTTGCTCAGATTGAAAACACGATTAACGAAAAGGTTAAAGATCGTGTTGAAGAAAACCAACGTGAATATTACTTACGTGAAAAAATGCGCGCAATTCGTGAAGAATTGGGTGATGTCAGTGATATTGGCGAGGATAGCGATGAATTCCGTGAAATGATCGAGAACAATCCTTATCCAGAATATGTTAAAGAAAAAGCGATGGAGGAATTGCGTCGTTATGAAATGTTACCACAAGCCTCAGGTGAGTCGGGTGTTGTTCGTTCATATCTAGAATGGCTATTAAAAACACCATGGTGGCAACAAACGGAAGATATTAAAGATTTAAATCTTGTGCGTGAAAAACTTGATGATGACCACTTCGGTTTGGATAAAGTTAAAGATCGTATTATGGAGTATCTTGCGGTTAAAGAAATGACCGGGAATTTAGAAGCTCCAATCATCTGTCTAGTGGGGCCTCCAGGGGTTGGTAAAACGTCACTTGCGAAATCAATTGCGGATTCACTTGGTCGTGAATTTGTAAAAGCATCTGTAGGTGGTGTGCGTGATGAAGCGGAAATTCGTGGTCACCGTCGTACTTATCTTGGATCATTACCAGGACGTATTATTCAGGGAATGAAAAAAGCGGGTGTTGTGAATCCAGTGTTCTTAATTGATGAGATTGATAAAATGGCCTCAGATTATAAGGGCGATCCTTCAAGTGCGATGCTTGAAGTGTTGGATCCTGAACAAAACAAAATGTTTAGCGATAACTACTTAGAAGAACCTTATGATTTATCGAATGTTATGTTCGTAGCGACTGCAAACTACTTAGGGGATATTCCTGAAGCGTTACGTGATCGTTTAGAAATTATTCAACTTAGTTCATACACTGAAGAAGAAAAACTTAATATAGCGAAAGAACATTTAATACCAAAACAATTGAAATCAAACGGACTTAAAAAATCTCAATTCCGTATGAGTGATGCACAATTACGATATGTAATTCGTCACTACACACGCGAAGCAGGGGTTCGCCAATTAGAGCGTGTCATTGCGTCGTTATGTCGAAAAACGGTTCTTGCAATCCTCAAAGATGGTAAGAAAACAATCACAATCAATAAAGACCTAATTACAGAGTGGTTAGGACAAATTATTTTCGAATATGGCCAAAAAGAGAAGAAAGATCAAGTTGGTGTTGTAACAGGTCTTGCTTATACTCAATTTGGTGGTGATGTACTTCCAATTGAAGTAACAACGTACGAAGGTAAGGGTCGACTTGTGGTTACGGGACAATTGGGTGATGTAATGAAGGAGTCGGCAGAAATTGCAATGGGATATGTTAAGAGTCATGCTCGCAGCTTGAATATTGCTCCGGATTTCTTTGAAAAACATGATGTCCAAGTTCACGTACCAGAAGGTGCTGTTCCAAAAGATGGTCCTTCGGCAGGTGTAACCTTTACGACGGCATTAATCAGTGCTTTAACTGAAAATAAAGTGCGTGCAAACCTTGCGATGACTGGTGAAATTACATTGCGCGGTAATGTCTTGCCAATTGGTGGTTTAAAAGAGAAATCCCTAGCGGCACATCGTGTAGGCATTAACCGAATTGTCATTCCAAAACTCAATGAAAAAGACTTAGCAGAAGTTCCAGATGTTGTTAAGGAAAGTGTAACATTTATTCCATGCGAAACCATTGATGAAGTGTTGAAAGAAGCGCTTATTTAATGGCGTGGAAGACAAATGATGCGCAGTTGATTATCTCAGCTGCGCATTCGTCTCAATTTCCTGAGACGGGACAAAAAGAAATTGTTATGGTAGGTAAATCAAATGTAGGGAAATCTTCGTTGATAAATGCGATAACAAACCGTAAGAAGTTAGCTTATGTTGGACAAACACCTGGGAAAACCCGTTTAATAAACTTCTATCATATTAACGATGAAGTTATTTTAACGGACGTACCAGGTTATGGTTTCGCAAATCGTTCCAAACAAGAGCAAATCCATTATGGGACGTTGATGGATAGTTACTTTGAATTACGTCATCCATCCGTCATGCTTGTCCTTGTGGATGTTCGTCGTGGTGTAAGCCAAGATGACCTAATGATGATTGAGTTTGCGATTCATTACGGAATTCGTTATGCTCTTGTTTTATCAAAAGTCGATAAATTATCAAAGAACAAGATCAATAACATAAAGCGTGATGTCTTTAAGGAATTCCCGGATGTTACGGTACTTGAGTTTTCATCATTAAAAAATGAAACGCGTGAACCAATCATTAAATTTATTGAACAAAATATTTAACAATATTAACTGCAATGCGATGTCAATGACATCGCGATGGAACACATGAGAGGGACGAAAATGAAAAAACTATTTTGGAAAATTAAGTATTATTTTAAACGTCTTTTTAGTATGGATTTTTCTGGATTTAAAAATGCTATCCAATATGCACATGAAAAGAGTGGGCGTTCTCGTATCGTGTTATTTTTTGATATGGTTTGGTGTTCATTTAAATATACTGCGGGCTATGTTGATTACAATGAGTTTGAATTCTATGATTTGAACAGTAAGCAACGGGAAACCTTTATTACACTCGGTCATTCTGCAAGGATTGCTAAGTACTATAATGATCCTGAATATCTCGATATTTTTGATGATAAATCAATTTTTGTGAAGCGTTTTAGTGATTTTGTTCACCGTGATACCTTTGATATTCGTGAAAGCGACGCAAAAGGGCTTGAAGCCTTTGTTCGTAAACACGGAAAAGTCATGGCAAAACGTACAACGGATTACGTTGGTCGTGGTATTGAGGTTGTTGATGTGAATGAAAATCCGGATCTTGATTTTGAAGAACTTTATGTAGCATTGATGGATAACCGTCAATATCTTATTGAAGAGTTCTTTAAACAACATCCTAAAATGAATGAATTATCACCTACGAGTGTTAATACGCTGCGCGTCATTACATTTTTAGATGATGAGAATGTTCCTCGAATTTTAGTATCGGTATTAAAATCGGGATTAGGAAGCCACGTTGATAATATCGGTCAGGGCGGTATGTATACCATTCTTGATGATACGGGAACCGTTGTTTACCCATTTATCGACAAAAACTGTAATCAACATACAAAGCATCCAATTACTGGAACTGATTTGATTGGTTTTCAAGTGCCCCATTATGAACAACTGATTTCGAGCATTAAAGAAGCGTGTCTTGTGATTCCACAAGTTCGCTATATGGGTTGGGATGTTGCGGTTGGTGTTGATGGTCCTGAAATTATTGAAGGCAATTCATCGACTGGTCCATTCCAAGTGATTCCAAGTATGTCTGATGAAAAAGTCGGTGTTAAGCCGATCTATGATCAATACATTAAAACGTATTAAAGAGCGAAAGCTCTTTTTTTTTATCTGCTCAGGTCTAATTGACGGGTAAGTTTCTATGTGATAAAATAAGATAAATCGTTGAACAAGAAGAGTAACTTATGGATTGAGCTAAGAGAGTTGTTGGTTGGTGCGAAACAATCTGATGCATGAGTGAAGGTAGCTTGGGAGATTGATGTCTGAACGTTAAGTAAGATGTTACGTAGCCCGCGTTAACGGCAAGAAGGCATACGCATGTATGTAAATTAAGGTGGTACCACGATTCATCGTCCTTTGGATGGTGTTTTTTTTATTTTTTAAGGAGGAATTATGAAGGCTAAGACAGATTTAGTACTTGAAACGGAGCGGTTAATTCTTCGTCCGGTCGTTCTTGAAGATGCCGATGATATGTATCTCTATGCACGGACGTATCAAGTAACACGTATGACACGATTTAAGCCTCATCAAAATGTCGAGGATACGAAGCAGGTAATTAAGAATGTCTTTTTATCCAGACCTCAAAAGGGTTGGCCGGAAGCGTTTGCGATTACTTTAAAAAATAATGGCCGAATGATTGGTACGTGTGATTTTTGGCCAATCAGTGAATCGGAAGGTGTGTACGAGATGGGTTATGCATTAAATCCGCGTTTTTGGGGATTAGGTCTGATGACTGAAGCGGCAACTGCGGTTTTAGATTTCGCATTTAACACATATGATGTACGTCGTATGGAATTGAAACATTTAAAGTGTAATCCCGCGTCGGGTGCTGTCGCACGAAAAATAGGTTTTATTGAAGAAGGAATCAAACGTCAAGCGGCGAAGTTCGAAGACGGCTATGATGATATTGTATGTTATGGACTACTCAAGGAGGAATATGATGACCGAGAAACTGGCAAAGAAGTATGCTCACAACGAAGTTGAATTAAATAAATACAATGAATGGATTGAAAAGGGTTATTTTACCGCAGGAGATACCTCAAAGGCGCCTTATTCATTGGTAATTCCACCCCCAAATGTTACAGGTAAATTACATTTAGGGCACGCATGGGATAATACATTACAAGATATTATTATTCGTTATCAGCGATTGCTGGGTAAGGACGCACTTTATTTACCTGGTATGGATCATGCAGGGATTGCGACTCAGGCTAAAGTTGAGCAAAAAATGCGTGAACAAGGCATTTCACGATATGATCTTGGGCGCGAGGCTTTTTTAGATAAATCGTGGGAATGGAAAGAAGAATATGCGGGTCATATTCGCGAACAATGGTCTAAACTGGGGATTTCAGTTGATTATTCGCGTGAACGATTTACACTTGATGAAGGTTTAAACCAAGCAGTTAATAAAGTTTTTGTGGATTTATATCGTGATGGTCTAATTTTTCAAGGTTATCGCATTATAAACTGGGATGTTGAAGCACAAACTGCGCTTTCAAATATTGAAGTGATTCATAAAGAAGTCGAAGGGAATTTCTACACATTTGACTATACTGTTGTTGAAACAGGGGAACAATTGAAAGTTTCCACAACACGTCCTGAGACGATGTTTGGGGATGTTTGTATTGTTGTCCATCCGGATGATTCTCGTTACACTCATGTTGTCGGTATGCATGCGATTAACCCTGCCAATGGGGAATCTTTACCGATTATTACCGATGATTACATCGATATCGAATTTGGTACGGGTGTCATGAAATGTACACCGGCTCATGATCCTAATGACTTTGTTATTGGTGAAAAATATGGTCTTGAAATGCCAATTTGTATGAATCCTGATGGCACGATGAATGATCTTGCAGGGAAATACCAAGGTATGGAACGTTTTGAATGTCGTAAGGCTTTAGTAGCGGATATTGAAGCAGCTGGTAAACTTGCTTCAATCGAGAAACATGTACACCAAGTTGGACACTCAGAACGTACGGATGTTATTGTGGAACCATATCTTTCAAAACAATGGTTTGTTAAGATGAAGCCCTTAGCGGATGAAGTTCTTGCACACCAACAAGGTGATGATAAAATTAATTTTTACCCGGAACGCTTTGAAAATACGTTCACACGCTGGTTGGATAATATTGAAGATTGGTGTATATCGCGTCAATTATGGTGGGGTCACCGTATACCCGCATGGTTCCACAATGAAACTGAAGAGATTTATGTAGGACTTGAAGCACCGGAAGATATTGAAAATTGGCATCAAGATGAAGATGTTTTAGATACATGGTTCTCGAGTGCATTATGGCCGTTTTCAACGCTTGGATGGCCAGAGAACACAGAAGATTTGGAACGTTATTATCCAACGAATGTCTTAGTAACCGGATATGATATTATCTTCTTCTGGGTCGCACGTATGGCTTTCCAAGCCCGTTATTTTACGAATTCAAGACCATTCGAAGATGTCTTAATTCATGGTTTAATTCGTGATCAAGATGGCCGTAAGATGAGTAAGTCATTGGGTAATGGTGTTGATCCAATGGACGTGATTGAAACGTATGGTGTTGATGCCTTGCGTTATTTCCTCACAACAAATTCAACACCGGGTCAAGATATGCGCTATATGCCAGAAAAAGTAGAATCTTCTTGGAATTTTATTAATAAAATTTGGAATGCATCCCGTTTTGTATTAATGCATATAGAAGACGGCGTTTATGAACTCGAGAAAGCTACATTATCACAAGTTGATCGTCATATTATCGATAAGTTTAATCAAACACTTGAAGAAGTATCACGAAATATGGATAAATATGAATTTGCGCTCGTAGGAAATACCTTAACACGTTTTGTTTGGGATGATTTCTGCAGCTGGTATATTGAATTGAGTAAGAGCGGATTACAAAGTGATGTGGCTGATGTTGTGTACGCAACCAAGGCAACGCTCTCACATATGCTTAAAAACATTGTCATCCTCTTACATCCTTTTATGCCATTTGTTACTGAAGAAATATATTGTGCATTACCGAATCATTTAGATTCGATTAACTTGGAATCATGGCCAGTTGCACTGGACATTGAATCAACAGATCTTGAAGAAGTTGACTTTATGATTGAAGCAATTCAAGCAGTTCGTGAGGTTCGTGTAAGTTATGATGTGAAACCTTCGAAACCACTAAACGTTGCGGTTCTCGATGCAAATAATGGCGTGTACGCTTTTAATCCAGTACTTACACGTATGTTTGAATCGATGGCTAAGGTTACTATAACCTCATTACCTGAAGGCAGTATTACCCAACCAATTCATGGTGGTGCAATCTGTTTCGTACAAGAAGAGCTTGTTGATCGTGAAGCGTTGGTTGCGAAACTTCAAAAAGAGCAACAAAAACTTGAAAGTGAAATTACTCGTGCAGAGAAAATGCTTTCAAATGAAAAATTTATTGCGAAAGCGCCAGAATCAAAAGTATTAGAAGAACGCGCTAAACTTGATGAATATCGTCGTCAACTATCATTGGTTTTAGAACAATTACAATAATTAAAAGGACCCTCGAGGTCCTTTTAATTTGCTTAAATTACGAATGTACGTGTATAATCGAACTTAGAAGGATAGGTTATGAATATGAAATTAGATAAAACAACATTCTCGATTATTGAATTTAACGAAGAGGTGAGCTACCTTGAAACGAAAGCTGAAGAAGGATTGATGCTTGAAAGCTATGATGGAATTGGCTACCATTTCAAGGCAAGTGAGCCAGCCAAATTAAACTTCGAAGTGGCGTATACAATAGAACCGATGCACGACAACCTTATGGACTTGTATCTGAATCAAGGATTTATTTTAATTTGCGATTACAGGAGTGAAAAAGGAGGAACTTATTATTATTTCGCAAGACCACGTTCAAACCAACCCATAGAATCGTTTAATGAGGACCGCGTTGAGGTCATAAAAATGATGATCCACCGCATTGAACGGTTTACAGGGATTGTAATTGGGGCGTTGCTTGTATTTTTCATCTATTTGTATTTAAATTATCGCAATAATCTTTATTTCATTATTATTGGTGCTGGTGGCGTTTTGGGTATCTATACGTACCAACTTCGTCGTAAAGCTAAAGCGGTACTTGAAGAAATTAGTAAATAATACTGGTAAATCAAGTAAAAATTTACTAAAATCAAGATAGAGGTACAAACTAAATAAAAAGGAGGAAATTATGGCTACCATTAAAGATATCGCATTGAAGGCACACGTCAGTCAGGCAACCGTTTCTCGGATCTTAAATGAGGATCCAACATTAAGTGTCAAAGATGAAACCCGTGACGAAGTGTTTCGTGTTGCGAAAGAATTGAATTACCGGATTAAGAAAAAGAATAAAAAAGCAGATGTATTGATGGTTGGTATTGTTCAATGGATTTCAAGTAATGAAGAGGAAGAGGATCCCTACTACTACTCACTCCGTATGAGTGTTGAGAATTTCTGTATCAGTCATAAAATTCAAATAAAGCGTTATTATAAAGAGAATATGGTTGATGTGTTTTTGGAAGATGATCTGGATGGATTAGTCTGTGTTGGTAAGTTCTCACACCAACAAGCAAATGATTTGGAACGGCATTGTCCTGCGATTGTATTTGTGGATTCAAATCCTGATTCGCACAAATATTCTGCTGTTGTACATGATCTTGAAGGGGCTACTGCAGCTGCAATCAACCATCTTAAAGCGATGGGACACACACGTATTGGCTATATTGGAGGTCGTGAGTATTTAGGGGCTACGAAGATTGAATATGTTGATCGACGCGAAAGTACATTTAATGAGTTGATGCAAAAGGATCCTGAATTGGATTTTAATAAAGCGAATGTTTACTTGGGGAAATATACAGCTCAAACGGGATATGCAAGTGTGATTGAAGCATTAAAGCATGAAGTTGTACCTACAGCTTTTGTTTGTGCAAGCGACACGATTGCAATGGGTGCATTACGAGCTTTAGGGGAAATGAAAGAATCAATACCGCACCAAATATCCATCGTCGGGTATAACGATATTGCCAGTGCTAAGTTCTTTAATCCGCCCCTTACAACGGTTGCGTTGGATACAAAATACATGGGTGAGTTGGCAGCGCAATTGTTGACATTGATGATTAGCTCTAAGAGTTTTATCCCGGTTAAGGTTGTCTGTTCCACGAAGCTGGTGGTTAGAGAAACTGTATTTTCAGTAAAAACTTTACTGTAAGCGTTGACATAAGCGCTTACATGGGTTATTATGACCTTGCTAGTGGTAAAACATTTACTAGAATTTAGTACAGGAGGAAGTACAGATGAAGAAATTGAGTAAATTGATTTTAGTATCATTGTTAGCGCTTACTTTATTCGGATGCTCATCCAAGGGTGGAGCAGAAGGAAATGCTAATGAAGGTGGAAAGACTTACAACATCGGAGTTGCAATCTATAAATTCGATGATAACTTCATGACACTATATCGTGAAGAACTTGCATCATACTTTAAAGAAGTAGGGGAAAAAGACGGAAACACTTACAAACTTGACATTCAAGATGGTAAGCAAGACCAAGCAAACCAAACAGAGCAAATTAATAACTTTATTGCTCAAGGTAAAGATTTAATCATCGCAAACATGGTTGACCCTACAGCAGCAGGATCAATTATCAATTCGGCAAAAGCAAAAGACATTCCAGTTGTATTCATTAACCGTGAACCAGAAACACAAGAATTAGAAATCTGGCCAGGAAAAACAACATATGTTGGTGCTGATGCAACACAATCCGGAACAATCCAAGGATATATGATCGCAAACCTTGAAAATAAAGGTGATATCGATGGTGATGGCGTTGTAAGTTACATTACTTTAATGGGTGACCCTGCAAACGTTGATGCAAAACAACGTACAGAGTTCTCAGTTAAAGGTCTTGAAGAAAAAGGCGTTAAAACAAGTGCTTTAGCTCAACCTTACCAAGCGAACTGGGATACAGCTAAAGGTCAAGAATTTACAGCAAACGCATTAGAACAATTTGGAAATAAATTAGAAGTTGTATTTGCAAATAATGACGGTATGGCAGTTGGTGCTGTTACAGCAATCGAAGCAGCTGGACGTAAAGTTGGTGAAGATATCTTCGTAGTTGGAGTTGATGCAATTCCAGATGCGATCGAACTTCTAAAAGGTGGTAAGTTAACAGGTACAGTTCTTAATGACCACTTTAACCAATCACACACAGCAGTTGATGTAGCACTTGAATTATTGCAAGGAAAAGATGTTTCAGCTTACTACTGGCATGATTATGTTGGAGTAACAAAACCTGAAGAAGCAGAACTTAAACGTGCAGAAGCTCGTAAAGAAACTGTAGAAGAAGCAGTAAAACGTTACGCAGAACGTGACGCTCAATAATTTAAAAATACGTTAATGTTTAATCTCAAGTGTGCTTAACGGCACACTTGAATATTTATAAGGATAGGAAGGTGACCGACATGAGCGAATACATCCTAGAAATGAAAGATATTAATAAAACATTCCCTGGGGTTAAAGCATTAGACCATGTCAATTTACGATTAAAACCGGGTACAGTTCATGCACTTATGGGTGAAAATGGAGCTGGGAAATCAACGTTGATGAAATGTTTATATGGAATCTATCATAGAGATTCAGGGTCCGTAATCTTTAATGGTAATGAGGTTGAATTTAAAGATGCAAAGGAAGCCATTGATTCAGGAATTTCAATGATTCATCAAGAATTACAACCAATTCGTATGATGACTGTTGGGGAAAATATTTTCTTAGGAAATTACCCAATGACCAAATTTAATACGGTCGATCATAAGAAAATGTATCATGAAACGAAACGTTTATTAGAAGAAGTTGGATTGGATGTGGAGCCAACAACGTTACTTAATGAATTAACCGTTTCACAAATGCAGTCAATTGAAATTGCAAAGGCAATTTCGCATAACGCTAAGGTTGTAATTATGGATGAACCAACATCATCACTAACTGCTACAGAAGTGGAGAAACTGTTTGCAATTATTGATAAACTCACCAAAAAAGGCATCGCAATTGTTTATATTTCTCACAAAATGGATGAAATATTAAGAATTTCGGATGAAATAACAATCATGCGGGATGGTTGTTATGTTGGCACATGGCCAGCAAGTGAAATGACGAATGATTCAATTATTAAAAATATGGTTGGTCGTGAGTTGAAAAGTTTATTCCCTCCAAAGACAAACAAACCGACTGATGAAGTTGTCTTACGTGTTGAGAATTTAACGTCACCAAATCCATTGTCATTTAAAGAGTGTTATTTTGAATTAAAACGTGGTGAAATCTTGGGGGTAGGGGGCCTTGTAGGCGCTCAACGTACCGAACTTATGGAAGCGATCTATGGTATGCGCGCAATTGATCATGGGATTGTAAAATTAGGGGATAAACAACTTGTTGTGAATCGTCCTCAAGATGCAATCCGTAATGGAATCGCGCTGGTTACGGAAGACCGACGCGGGAACGGTATCTTTGGTGTTTTATCCGTATCGGATAACGTTGCCATCGCATCGATTGATCAGTATATTCATAAAGGTCTTTTGGATGATAAAAAAATAAGCGAAGTTGTTGATCGCAGTATTGATCGCCTAAACATTAAAACTGCAAGCAAGAAAACGCATATTGAAAATCTATCTGGAGGAAACCAACAAAAAGTAATTCTATCGCGTTGGTTAGCCAATAATCCTGACATTCTAATTTTAGATGAACCAACACGTGGTATTGATGTTGGTGCGAAGTTTGAGATTTACCAAATCATTAATGAGTTAGCTGCTGAAGGTAAGAGCATCATCATGATTTCTTCAGAGATGGCGGAACTTTTAGGGGTCTCAGATCGTATTATGGTAATGTGTGAGGGTCGTGTTTCAGGCTTTTTAGATAAAGAAGAAGCAACACAAGAAAGTGTTATGACGCTTGCAACGAAGTTTATGGAATAAGGGAGAAAAATTATGACAACGCATTTATTTGAAAAAAAAGATAAAAAATTCGATCTTAAAGATTTTTTAACAAATTACTCTATGTATATCGTGGTTGCGGTTATGATTCTGTTTACAGGTATTACACAAGATAACTTCTTTACCGTCGGAAACGTTTCCAACATTCTTGCGAATACATCAGTACGCTTTATTATCGCTTTAGGGGTTTCAGGTACATTAATTATTCGAGGAACTGATTTATCGGCAGGACGTATCGTGGGATTATCCGCATTGATTACCGGAACACTTGTTCAAAAGCCGGACTTTATTGGTAAATTCTTTCCAAATGTTCCAGATATGCCTTTAATTGTACCATTACTGATTGTATTGGTTGTATGTACGGTATTTGGGATTATCAATGGTCTCATTGTTGCTTATCTTAATGTTCCACCGTTTCTAGCAACATTGGGTACACAAATTATGATCTATGGGATCAATATGCTTTACGGTCAAAATAAACCGATTGGTACGTTTAAAGATGAGTTTATCCAAATTGGTCAAGGTAAAATTTTTGGCGCCATTCCATACTTAACGATTATCGCAATTTTTGTTGGGATCTTAATGTGGATCTTATTTAATAAGACAAAACATGGTAAATATATGTATGCGATCGGTGGTAATGAAAATGCAGCTGAAGTATCAGGTGTGAACGTTCGCCGTTCTAAAGTACGTATCTTTGCACTCGCAGGGTTCTTATATGGATTAGCTGGCTACTTACTCTCTGCTAAAACTGGATCTGTTGGACCATCAGCAGGACAAGGTTATGAACTTGAAGCGATTGCATCAGCAACAATCGGGGGTGTTTCAACAGCTGGGGGACAAGGTACAGTACCGGGAATCTTACTTGGGGTATTTGTATTTGAACTCTTAAAAGTTTGTCTTTCATACTTAGGTGTATCACCTGATATGACAAACGTAATTCAAGGTATTGTTATTATTATTGCCGTTGCACTTGATATCCGTAAAACGACACGTAAAAAATAATTATGGAAAAACAACTTGCACAACAATTTGAGACCGTATTTGGTGTAAATCATGAATTTGAATTTTTTGCACCAGGTCGTATTAATTTAATTGGGGAACATATTGACTACAGCGGCGGTTCAGTATTTCCTTGCGCGATTACATACGGTACTTATGCGCTTGTTCGTAAGCGCAACGATAAACAACTCAATCTTTATTCAGCCAATTTTGAGAATTTAGGCATTATCACTTCGGAAGTCGATCAACTTGTTTATGATGAAAAAGATGATTGGGCCAACTATCCCAAAGGTGTGATCAAAATGTTTGAGTTGGAAGGTCATGTATGTGACTTTGGCCTCGATATTCTCTATTATGGAAATATTCCAAATGGAGCGGGTCTTTCAAGCTCAGCTTCGATTGAAGTTCTAACAGCTTGGATTGTCAATAAACTGTTTCATTTCAATGAAGATATGATTACATGTGTTAAATTATCACAGAAAGCAGAAAATCAATTTATTGGTGTAAACTGCGGTATTATGGATCAATTTGCTGTGGGGATGGGCCAGAAAGATCATGCAATTTTATTAAATACGAATACGCTTGCTTATGAATATGTTCCTGTTGAACTGGGGAATGCATCCATCGTCATTGCGAATACAAATAAACGTCGTGGATTAGCGGATTCTGCTTATAATGAACGCAGAGCTCAATGCGAAAAAGCGCTTGCTATTCTTAAAGAGGAATATAATATTGAACACCTCTGTGATCTCTCCTTGGATCAATTGATAGCAAAAGAATCTCTATTTGAAGACAAACTTGTATATCGTCGTGCTTATCATGCTGTAAGTGAAAATGAACGAACTCAGCGTGCTTCAGAAGTTCTTAAATCAGGGGATATTCATGCTTTCGGAATGCTCATGAACGAAAGTCATCAATCGCTTCGTGATGATTATGAGGTTACTGGAATTGAACTTGATACCCTTGTGGAAAGTGCATGGGGTCAAACAGGTACCATTGGTGCACGCGTCACAGGAGCTGGTTTTGGAGGCTGTGCGATTGCGATTGTTGAGAATCAACACGTTGATGCATTCATTCAAAATGTCGGCACAGAATATGCTGAAAAAATTGGTTATGACGCAACATTCTACGTTGCGTCCGTTGGTGAAGGCACACATCAAATTAAATAATTGAAAAGGATGTGGCCTCACATCCTTTTCAACATTCATAAAGGGGAAACAGTATGTTAAATGTGAAACAGGTGATGACACACCAAGAAAACGTCAAAGAAATTACATTAAAAACTGAAGAAGCCGAGGTAAAAATTTTAACTTTGGGTGGAACCATTACATCATTTAAATTGACGGATGATCTTAATGTGGTAACGTCATTTATGAATTATGAAGATTATCTCAATAATTCTGTTTACTTAGGGTCGTGTATTGGTCCTTTAGCAGGAAGAACACGTGATGGAGTGATTCATTCAGATGAAACCACTTTGAATCTAAGTCAAAATAATGGTAAAGCGCATTTACATGGTGGTTATGAAGGCTTATCTACTCGTAATTTAACCATTAAAAGTCTTTATGATGATGACGAACCGATTGTAGTACTTGAAGGGGATTTTAATCATGAACGTGATGGTTATCCAGGTAATGTACGTTATGAGATTATTTATCGTTTAGATGGTTCATCATTGTCGGTCAGCTATACTGCAACGCCTTCATGTTCAATGCCTTTAAATCTTACGAATCATATGTATTTTGATTTATTGGGCCATGGTGATTTATCACAGCATCATCTTCTTGTTGACGCGGATTGCGTTGCTTATCTTGATGAGGATTTATGTACGGATGGTACATTGATTGATGTAACGGATACAGTCTTTGATTTACGAGATAACCCATCGCTTGAATCTGTTTTACAAGGCTACCATCCACAATTTCAAAATACACGACATCTAGACCACAATTATCAATTAATCGGTGATAAACGCGTTATATTGTCCGCTATGAACAAATCATTACTTATTGAAACATCGTGCCCGGCGGTTCAAATTTATTTTGCGAATTATTTCGATGAAAGTTTTAAGAACGGTCACGGTCAATTTGCCTTGAATCACTCAGCCATCGCCATTGAACCGGAATATTTACCAGGAAGTTGTGTTCCTTGGTTTTCAGAAGAAAATCCATATCAAGAAATCACGACGTATACCCTTAAGAAATAAGAGAAGACGAAAGTCTTCTCTTTTCATTGATGGGTGACATTTACATAAAGGAATTACCCTTACAATTGTAGATGTAAAAATTGTCATCAAAAGGTGTTCCTTTTTTAATCATGGAGATACAATCATACACTAGATTCTAAGCGAGATATGATAAGATAAAGGAAGAAAAGAGTGATAGTGTGAAAATAGTTCATTTAGCAGATTTACATATTGGAAGAAGGCTTAATGATTTGAGTCTTCTTGATGATCAACGGTATGTTTTAAATCAAATTATTGAGGCATTCGATACCATCAAACCGCATGTTTTGATTATTGCGGGGGATGTTTACGATAAAGCAAATCCTAGTTCAGAAGCATTTGAAGTTTGGAATGATTTTTTGACGCAGTTAGCGCAACAAAGTATTCATGTTTTAATTATTTCAGGGAATCATGATTCTCAAGAACGGCTGGGTGTGGGGCGTGCTCTTTTTGAAGAACACGATATTTATTTAGCGTCTCATTATACAGGTGCGATTTCGTCGGTAACACTCCACGACGATTTCGGACCCGTTCATTTTTATCTGTTTCCTTATATAAAACCGTCCATGGTGCGCAATTACCATCCGGAGTTTACGGGGAATACATTCCAGGAGGCATTTGAATTTATTTTCCAAGATTTAAAGATAAATCAAGATGAGCGAAACGTCGCGATTGCGCATCAATTTGTAATTGGAAATGGTATGACGCCAATCTTATCCGACTCTGAAATCGGACCCTCTGTAGGTGGGTTGGATGCAATAGATGCATCTTTATTTAAAGCATTTGATTATGTAGCGTTAGGTCATATTCATCGACCTCAGGCAATTGGTCGTGAAACCATTCGATACGCCGGCTCACCGCTAAAGTATTCATTCTCAGAATGCATGCATTCGAAACAATTACCCATCATCGACCTTAATAACGATGTATCCCTTTCGTTTATAGATATTAAACCCCTTCGGGATGTACGTTTGATAAAGGGGCCTTTAGAAAAACTTTATGAAATCGGAAAGGTTGAAGGAAGTGAAGATTATATTCATGCGGTGTTGACGGATGATATTATTCAAGGTGATGCGCTTCATAAATTAAGAAGTGTTTATCCAAACCTTGTGAGTTTGGATTTTGATAATACACGTACATCGACGGAAACTTCACTAGAACGTGCGACAACAATCTTAGAACAAAAACCTTTTGATCTTTTTAATACCTTTTTCACTGCACTCAATGGTCGTGATTTTAATCAGGAAGAATCAGATCTTGTGAAAGCAGTTATCGATGAAATTCAGGAGGAAATCTTATGAAACCGATACTTCTTTCGATGCGAGCATTCGGTCCGTATTTTGAAGAAACGACCGTAGACTTTACACAGTTTCACGAAGGTTTATTTTTAGTGACTGGCGATACAGGTGCAGGAAAAACCACTATTTTTGATGCCATATCTTTCGCGCTTTATGATGTAGCCAGTGGGAGCCAACGTCAATCAGAATCACTTCGAAGTGATTTCGCGGATCCCTCTGTTGAAACGTACGTTTCGTTAACCTTTAGTCATAGAAATGAGACTTATCGCATTATTCGAAAACCTCGCTATGAGCGTTTAAAAGCGCGTGGAGAAGGCACAACCGTGCAGAATGCAACGGTACAACTTTATCTTCCAAATGGTCAAGAAATGGACGACATGAAAGCGGTGAATGCGAAGATTGTTGAAATTATTGGTTTGGATGCACAACAATTCAAACAAGTAGTCATGATTGCGCAAGGAGAGTTTTTAGAACTTCTAAATGCATCAAGTACGAAACGTTCCGAAATTTTTCGGACACTTTTTGATACGGAATTCTATCTTAAACTTCAAGAAAAATTAAAACAGAAAAATCTCAATCTAAAACGGGAATTGGAACATACAAAACATGAAGTGCAAAGTGTGTTAGATGGACTTCCAGATTCCATCGAAACGATTGAATATACCGGATTTAATCTTGACGATGTTAAGGATGATTTGGAACACAAACAGGCGATAATGATAAAGCAACGCGCATCACAGCTTGAAACACAACAAAATTTCTCGATTAAACGGGATGTCCTTCTGGAATCAATTAAATCGTGGCAGTCGCATCAGCAAATCTTGAATTCTATTAAAGATAAAGAAATCGAAGCAGCTCAGTTGTATAAGCAAAAATCAGACTTTGAGGTCTTACGAAAAAATTTTGAAACTGAAACACTCATTGTGAACCACTTGATGCCGGTACATCACGCGCTTAAAGCTAATGAGGCAAAAATAGCGGCGCTAAATCTTCGTTACCAAGAAATTTGTGCCAAACTAAATACAGTTCAAAAAGAGTTCCAAGAAATTGAAGAACGTTATCTTCAACGAAATATACGTTTGGAACAGCTCGAACTCTTAAAACAACAAAAAACGATGTACACTAAAATGCTACCTCAATATAAGGCCTTGCAGACAGCTAACGATGCATACAAACAGGTAACAAGTGACCTTGATGCATTGAGTCAAAAAGAAAAGACGATGCTTAAACAGATTGAAAATAAAGAAACGTTGAACTCATCGATTTCATTGCTTATTGAACAAAAAAATGAACTTGAAAAACTCATTTTAATCCGATTGCATGAACTTGATACAGATTGCCAGCAATTAGAACTTAAACAAAAACACATTCATGACTTTGATCAAAAAAATATTTTTACAAGTCAATGGGAAAAGGCGTCTGCTGAATACCGTGAAAAAGAACATGTTTATTTGCAAGCAAGAGATCAACTTGTGAAACAAGAACTGCGCTATTACCAGGAACAAGCGGGTATGCTAGCACAAAATCTTGAAGAAGGATCCCCTTGTCCGGTCTGTGGTTCCTATGATCATCCAAACCCAGCCCAGGTTGTGGAATCGGTTCTAACTTATGATGAACTTCAAGTATTAAAAAACGAGGTTCAAAAGAAGCAAGAAGGGTGCCAAAAGCAGGCGTTGGTTTGTAATAATCTCAAATCAAAAATTGAAAACATATCAAAAGAAATTGGACCTATTGATGAGATAGCGCTACGCGAGGATTATCAATTGCATCGAGAACGGATTGATGCGAAGCGAGCCCTAATTGATGAACACAAACGTAACCTAGAAACCCAAACTTCACAACTAAATGCACTCCAACAACAGCATCAAAATTTAGATAGTCTCAACAATGACTTAGAGAAACTGAAAGAGACCCAACATCAAATTCAAATGCGTAAAGTTTCGCTTGAAGCACAAATAAATATGATTCAAGCTGAATTAGAGTTCGAAAGTATCACGATATTGTCAGAGAAAATCGATCATTTAGATGTGCAAATTATAAGCGCGGAAGCCAAGGAACGTCACGAGTTGGAACGATATCAAGCGACCGCTCGTCTTCTTGAACAGATCGGAACTCAACGAATTGAGACGTCAAAACAACTTGAAACAGAACGTGATGAATGTTCGGAAAAACAACATCAGTTAGAAAAACTCAGTAAAAAATATGCCATTAACCTTGAATCGGTTGACTGGAGTACGCTCAACGAAACACGTCTTAATGAGCAGGCGCAACAACTGAAAGATTATGACCATCGAATCATTCAACTGAGTTCTGAGATTAATCAGTTAAAAGCTCAATCGAAGGAAACACCGAAACAGAGCTTAGAACACTTAAGCGAAGAAAAGGATGACGTTGAGAAAACATTGGCCAATCTTAATACATCGATACAAGAGGTTTCAACCCATACTGCGAGCTTGGCAATGGTATTGAAGCGATTGGAAGTCATTCAAAAAAACAGTGCAACGCTGGAACGACAAGGTGCATTATTGGATGGCCTTTCGAAAACTGCGAACGGTGATTTAAGTGGTAAACAAAAAATCGCACTTGAACATTATGTTCAATCAGCATATTTTGATTACATTGTGGAAGAAGCAAACAAACGGTTTACGCCAATGACTTCAAATCGATATGTTCTTTTAAGACAAGAAAAAGCTGAAAGACTTAACACAAAGTCGGGCTTAGATTTGGATGTTTATGATCAATACACGGGTAAGATACGCTCTGTTAAGTCTTTATCGGGAGGAGAGTCCTTTAAAGCATCGTTATCACTTGCTTTAGGATTATCAGATGTAGTACAACGGTTTTCAGGTTCAGTTCGTGTCGATGCTCTCTTTATTGATGAAGGGTTTGGAACATTGGATGATACCTCACTCCAACAAGCCATGAAATCATTAACGGACCTTGCAGGCACTGCGGAATATGTCGGTATCATTTCTCATGTACCGGAGTTGAAAACACTAATAGAACAACAAATTATGATCACGAAGACAGAAAAAGGCAGCACAATTAAGACACGTGTGCTTTAAGCCACCTGTCTTTTTTATTGACAAATTCTAGAGATTAGGATAATATCTAAATGCGAAACATTTGCAACAACAGGAGGTAAACCATGAAACAAGATCGGTCAACTGCGCATCGGAATTTAAAATCACCCAACATTAAAACACGAAAACGCGCATTAAAAATAATCAAACAATTACGTAAAAAGGGGAAATAAACATGAAAAAAGAAATTCATCCAGAATATCGAAAAGTTGTCTTTATGGATATCAATACACAAGCTCAATTTATCATTGGTTCTACGATTCAAACAGATAAAACGATAACACTTGAAGATGGGCGTGTGATGCCACTTGTAAATCTTGATATATCGTCAACATCGCATCCATTTTATACCGGAAAACAACGAGAAACGCGTGTTGAAGGTCAAATTGCGAAATTTAATCGTAAGTTTAAATCACAACAATAAAAAAAGCCCTTTATCTAGATTGGAGTTGTCAAACAAAAGTAGACATTAATAAAAAACTAGAAACCCTTATCCATTTTATATTGGATAGGGGTTTTGTAATTTAAACAGTAAGCAGGTCTTTCAAAATTGAAATAATGTACATATTCT
>NZ_SCFT01000017.1:0-37998 GCF_016617655.1 Erysipelothrix sp. strain 2 (EsS2-7-Brazil) | reverse complement strand
GTCTTTCATTTTTTTATCTAATTGTTTATACTTCATATGGGAGCTCCTTTTAGTCGGGTGGGCTCCTTTTATTATACAAAAACAACCGCACCTTGGGTGGTGCGGTTGAGATTTGAATTTAGGAAAACAAACAGATTGATTCTGTTTGTTTTTACTTTTACATACATGGTAGAATGGAGTTAATCGGGTGGAGGTAATGCAAATGGAATATCTATGGGTAATTACAGGTATCGGTTCTGTTGTGATTGTGTTGTTGAATCTCTTTAGGAGTTTAACGGGACGCATGAAACATTGGTACCTTTACTATTCTTTATCGTTTATCTTTCCAATCTTGTTTTTGTTGAGTGAATATTATTCTATCGTCCGCTTAGTGAATCATGATGATTTCGGTACGATAATGGATATAGCACCAACAATGTTTACGATTATCATGGGCTGTTGTCTCGTGGCGTTTATTCTCAATGGCATTGCGTTATATTTTTATGTCAAACACTATAATTTAAGAGAAAGCTACTCCTAAGTAGTTTTTTCTATGTCGCAACTAAAAGGTTCTAGGCTAAAAAACGGTACTGTGCTAGCATTTGGATAGAAGGAGTGGTGATTATGATAATAAACCAACAAATTAAATTCTACCGGACAGAACAAAAGATGAGTCAAGATATGTTAGCAGAAAAATTAAACATTTCTCGGCAATCAATTTCCAAATGGGAACGAGGCGAAAGCCTTCCGTCTATTGATAATTTAGTCCGCCTTAGTGAAATACTTGGGATTCCTTTAGATGAATTGGTGAAGGGAAAAGAAACGTTTCCAATCCCCTTTAGTTTTGGTCAAAATAGATCGAAAGTCTTTTTCGTAATATTTGTTCTTTTGACGACACTTGTATGCTTTGTGGCCTATGCAATCAAGCCACATCTGCTTGTTGTTTTATTGACGTTTGGGTATTGTTATGGGATGGTGAGTTTGATTGGTTTTCGAAATTTCAAAGACTACTACGATTACTTTACCGTTTGGAATCAGGGCATTGAGGTATATGTAGGTACAAAACTGAAATTAACTGCTTCATTCCTAAGTTTTATGGGCAAACGTAAAACCAAACAAATTCCATATGATTCGATTGATTCGATCAAAATCTATTTTAATAATGAAGGGTATGATCCCGGCACGCACGAAGGATTAAATTATCGAAGAAGACAAACCGTTGTCGGAAGAGAAGCATTCTATCTGCTTCTTACAACAGATCGTAAAGAGACTTATACGTTAAACCTTGATCGTCTTTTTTATCCACAAAGCGATGAATACAAACATTTTTCCGCAATCATGAATTTTTTTGAAAAACACGGCGTAAGCGTTGTTGATACGTATGGGATCTTAGAAGCCATTACGGATGAGTATGATTTAATCGAAGCCGCATATCAAAAAGGACTGTAAGATTTAGCCTCACATGCTAATGGGCATAGAACTGGATTGTTTAATTCAAAGATACAATAAAAGTATTGCCTTTAATAATATGGTATTATATTATTGGTATTTAACGAGAATATTAGTTTTATTCTTAATCATTGATGAATATTAATCTAGCAGTTTAATGAATGTGAGGAGCTTATTGTGTATTATTTTAGTTTTATTTACTTATGTGCATTTTTATACTTTGGGAAACACTTGGACTCAAAGAAAAAATTTATCGTTGCTGCACTACCGTTTGTCTTAATTATCTTTTTAAGATTTGGTGTGGGTGCAGATTATTTTTCATATCAGACAATTTATGAGTCCATTGATCCTCATCGGATCAATGAATCGTTTGCAAGTTTACCAAAAATTGAGACTTTGTTTAAAGTATTGATGTTGGCAGGTCGTGCAGTCGGTATGAATTATCATGTCTTCTCAGGACTACTTTGTACAGGAATTCTTCTTGTAGCGTTACTTTGGATTAAAGACAGTTCTGATTATTTTGAAATGGCAACGTTACTTTATTTCTCAACATTTTTCTTATATTGGAATTTGGGTGCGTTACGACAAGTTATCGTTATTGTTGGATCAATGTATGTCTACTTTAATCGAGATCGTGATTTCGATTGGAAAATTAAAGGATTAACAACAGCTTTATTGTTCTTTATACATGGAACTGCGTTAATAGTTCCAATTATTTACATAGCGACAAAAATTAAATGGAATTTTAAAATTTTCACTATAATATTTATATTGTTTCCATTAACACGTTTAGTATATACGCCAGCTTTCTTTTCTATTTTTGAAAATGTTCCTATTTTATCAAAATTTCTTCTTTATTCTGATGCAGAAAATATAAAAATCTTAAGTGTTCCTTTTTTATTGCGATTTTCAATTTTTGCAGTAACGATGCTTCATTACAATAAGCTAATCGAAAGTTACGAAAAACAAAAAAGTTTAATTGATTTTGTTATTCTAAATATGTTGTTATATTTCTATTTGCCATTTTCAAAAGTACTTGGAACTCGAGTGACTGTTTTTGGTTATTATGGAACAGTGGTTGTTATACCTATGATTTTAGGCCTCTATAAGGATAAAAAGCTATATAAGTTAGCCTTCGTTGCAATTCTAGGATTTAGTGGAATTCAGTTCTATAATGAGTTAACGAAACAGGTAAAACGCACTGGCTATGAATACTCAGCAACTCGATTAAATTTTGAAACTATTCTCCAAAAAAACTATGCAAGTTTTAATAACATGTATGCTTTTGAGGTTCAAAATAGTGAATTAGTAAAAGTTAAAGTTAAAGATTATCAAAAACATAAAATGCTTACTGTTTATACTCAAGAAGCACTTTATGACCCAAATCTTGCTCACTTATCCGTAAAATTTCCAGATAGCGAAAAAGTGAAAAAAGGCGAAGATTATCTAACCTACGGTATTGTGAATGAAAAAGGACAAATCGTGGAATTGCCAACTGCGAAAAGCAGATTTAAAATTTATGGTCCTTTTGTTGAAGAAACGATTGGGGAACGGACTTTTACGAGTAAGCTCTATCGAAAAATAGGGAACCCATTGGTCATTGATTCTGAATTGGTTAGGACAGAAATAGAGAATAAGTTCTCTCAAGATTTAGAGAGAGAGTTCAAACATTTTCCGATGACTATCATTCATAAACACAAGGTAATAGAGAATAAAGAGTTGGATGCATACAATAAAAATACAGTTTGGCGTGGTGCTTCCTATAAGGACTTAATTTTCAATGATCGCTCTTACTACATGATTCAAACACCGTTTTCAAATTATTTTTCCATAGTTGACCAAAATGGTTCTATTCTTACCGATAAATTTTATTCGTCTATCACTCCTTTTGATTCAAATGGTATCGCGATTGGAACAACAAAATATTCGCGAGAATATATAGACTATGATGGAAATGTCATTTGGATGGAACTATATGAGTAAAGAATTAAGAAAAAAGTTCAAAAGTAAGGAGGAATTCCTGGATGAATAACATAAAAATTGATTTTGTAGTTCCGTGGGTAGATGGTAGTGACGAAAATTGGCTTAGGGATCGTATGAAGTTAGAAGACAATAATATAGATCCAGTTGTGAACGATTATCGTGATTGGGGTATATTTAAGTACTGGTTTAGAGCTATTGAAGCATACACCCCTTGGGTTAATAAGATTTACTTCGTTACTTATGGACATATTCCGGATTTTTTAAACACAGAACATCCCAAGTTAAAAATTATTCGACATGAAGACTATATTCCAAAAGAATATTTACCAACGTTCTCATCACATGTAATTGAATTAAATTTGCATCGAATCGAGGGACTAAGTGAGCATTTCGTTTATTTTAATGATGATACCTTTATTAACAAGCCAATGAAACCGGAAGACTTTTTCAAGGAGGGTCTCCCTTGCGATACTGCAGTAATTAATCCTATTGTTCCTGCGCGGTATGAT
The DNA here is from genome assembly GCF_016617655.1 of Erysipelothrix sp. strain 2 (EsS2-7-Brazil). Classification (NCBI taxonomy): domain Bacteria; kingdom Bacillati; phylum Bacillota; class Erysipelotrichia; order Erysipelotrichales; family Erysipelotrichaceae; genus Erysipelothrix; species Erysipelothrix sp. strain 2 (EsS2-7-Brazil). The sequence goes on along the minus strand of NZ_SCFT01000017.1, from coordinate 34,078 downwards.
ACAATCTCGAATATTATGATTAATGATATTGGTGTCATTAATCAAAACTTTAGTAAAAGACAAGTGATTAAAAAGAATCCATGGAAGTGGTATAATTACCGAAATGGTGTGTTGAATGCTTTAAATCTCATCTTTACACCTTGGTCACGGTTCCCAGGACTTTACCAACAACATCTCCCCACTTCGTTTTTAAAATCAACTTTTGAAACAATTTGGGAAAAAGAATATGATGTATTGCATCAAACATGTCTACATCAAATTCGAGATTATAAATATGATGTAAACCAATGGGTCATCAAAGAATGGCAAATGTGCGAGGGCAACTTTATGCCAAGAAGCCATAAAATTGGTGATCGTTTCCTCATTGACAGCCTTGAAGAAGCTGAAAAAGGCGCTCAAGCAATCAAAGATACGAAGTACAAGATGGTCTGTCTTAATGACCATTACAATGGCGATGATCTTGATACTATCATTGAGACACTTACTGCTGCATTCGACTCAAAACTTTCATTGATAAGTGAGTTCGAAAAAAAATAAAAGAGTTATTAAACATGGAAATGAGCTTCGAATACAATCGGAGCTCATTTTATTTTTGATTGAATGAGTAAACACGCTTAGAAAAAGCATTTATTTGTGATTGTTGTGAAGATTGTGTACGGTAATGTCACATTGATTAACCGATATTTATTGATATTATGTGATATAATATTTTCGTTGTATATACACTTAAAAGCACTATTAGGGGAAGGTTTGGGGAAATTAATGAAAAAGAATAAAGTTGTCATGGTGGTTTTTGATATTTTGGTTTTAATTTTTTCAATTGTTTGTGGATTATCGATACTTAATAATTCACATTATGCAATGGATTTATTATATCAACGAGTTGGGATCTTTGAAGTTGGGTTAATCCTTGTTGTGTATCTCATCTTCTACAAAATGTTTTCATTGGATAAGATGGTTTGGAGAAAAATATCGGTCCATGAAACGATTCGAATCGGACTCGCAAATATTATGGCATTTTTATCCTGTTTGGTGATAATAATTATTCGAAACAATGAGCTGATTGGTGCTCGAGCAATGATTATCATTACTGGGCTTAATATACTCTTACAGCTTTCAGTTCGTTTTGTTGTTCGTTACTATTATGATAAGAAAGAACGGGTAGCGGTAAAAGGAAAAAAACTCCACTCAATCTTGATTTATGGCGCTGGTAGCGCGGGTCAAATGATTTTAAATGAAATTAGCCGAAATAATGAATATGGATATAAAGTAATTGGTTTTATTGATGATAATCCAAGTTTAAAAAATAGTATCATCTATTCTGTCCCTGTTCTTGGAAATCATGATGATATTGAAAAAGTAGTGAAGAAATATGACATCGAGTGTGTTTTTGTTGCGATGCCATCACAACCCTTAAATACTCAAAAGGAAATAATAAATAAACTAATAAAGATTGGTGTAGACGTAAAGACAGTAGAATCAGCAAAAAAGTTAATTCAAAACAAAAATCTAAAAAACAGTCTTCGTAAAATAGAAATTAGTGACTTGCTCAATAGACCTGAGATAGTAATTGATGATATGGGTATTTTTAAGCAATTAGATGGTCAAAGAATTTTAGTAACCGGAGCAGGGGGATCAATCGGATCAGAACTTGTTAGACAGGTAATTAAATACTCTCCCGATTCATTAATCCTACTTGATATTAATGAAAATGGTTTGTATGAAATTCAACAAGAACTGAATATGCTCATGCGTTCTGGAGATATTCCTAAGATAGAAGTGAAAGCAGTAATAACATCAATACGTGATTTGGATGCGCTTGAATGTCTTTTTGAACAAGAAAAGCCAACTGTTGTTTTTCATGCAGCTGCTCACAAGCATGTACCACTTATGGAGTATGTTCCAAAGGAAGCGATTAAAAACAATATATTTGGAACAAAAAATCTAATTGATTTATCAGATAAAAATAACGTAAAGTTATTCGTCAACATTTCCACTGACAAAGCAGTTAACCCAACAAATATTATGGGAGCGACAAAACGCTTTAACGAAATGATGCTTCAGAGTAAAGACGCGAATTCTAAAACTAAATATGTTGCGGTTCGTTTTGGAAATGTCTTGGGATCAAATGGCTCGGTTGTACCTCTATTTAGAAAACAGATTGAACAAGGAGGACCAGTTACCGTAACACATCCGGATATTATTCGCTACTTTATGACAATTCCAGAAGCAGTCAGTCTTATACTTCAAGCAACTGCTTATGCAAACGGTGGAGAAATATTTGTTTTAGATATGGGTAAACCAGTAAAAATATTAAATCTCGCAGAACAAGTCATCAAGTTGAGTGGATTCCAACCCTATACAGAAATCGAGATTAAATTTACTGGATTACGTCCGGGAGAAAAGTTATATGAAGAATTACTTATGTCGGAAGAAGGTCTTAAAAAAACTGAGAATAATTTAATCTATGTAGCAAATCCGATTATAACTGACTCACAAACAATAAATGAATCGTTGGAAACATTAGAGTCGCTACTTTTAATGGAGGATAGCGAAATATCCTTAAATTTACATAAGGTCGTACCGACATACACTCATAAGGAGAAGAATAATGAAAACTAGAAACATTCCATTTTCACCACCTGATATTTCCGAAAAAGAAATAGAACTTGTGGTTGAAGCGATGAGATCGGGTTGGATTACTACAGGCCCTAAAACTAAACTATTTGAATCACAATTAGCTGAATATTGTAATACTGATAAAGTTGTGACAATGAATTCTGCGACAGCGGCAATGGAAATGACGTTACGTCTTTTAGGTGTAGGGCCGGGAGATGAAGTAATTACGAGTGCCTATACTTATACTGCATCCGCAAGTGTGATTCATCATGTAGGTGCTAAAATCGTTCTTGTTGATATTCAAGAAGGAAAACCAGAAATGAATTACAAGTTATTGGAAGAAGCAATCACAGAGAAAACGAAAGTGATTATTCCGGTGGATATTGCTGGAATAATGTGTGATTATGATAAAATATTTGAAATTGTTGAAAGAAAGAAAGAACTCTTTACACCAAACAATAATCTTCAATCATCATTTGGAAGAATAATTGTTATGGCTGACGCAGCTCATTCATTTGGCGCTAAATATAAAGGGAAAATGTCAGGAGAAGTTGCGGACTTTACAGCTTTCTCTTTTCATGCTGTGAAAAATTTAACCACGGCAGAAGGCGGCGCTGTAACATGGAGAAATCAAAGTTTTATTGTTAATGAAGAACTATATAAAGAATATATGCTTCTCATTTTACACGGTCAATCGAAAGATGCTCTTGCGAAGAATGTACCGGGTTCTTGGGAATACGATATTATCGCACCGAATTACAAATGTAATATGACTGATATTCAAGCAGCAATCGGAATTTCTCAGCTTGAACGTTACGATGATATTCTTGAGGTTAGAAATCATCTTGTAAATTCATACAACGAACAAATCGATCGAAAATTTAAGAATATCTTACATCTTGATCATTTGAATGAGTATCAAGATTCTAGTTCTCATCTTTACTTTATTCGTATAGATGGTATAAACGAAAAGGAAAGAAATAGCATAATTATTAAATTGGCGGAACGAGGAATTTCAACAAATGTACACTATAAACCACTTCCTCTATTAACTGCTTATAAAAATTTAGGTTTTGAAATAGATGATTATCCAGCTGCATACAATTTCTATCAGAATGAAATCACATTACCATTAAACAGTTTGATGGTTCTTGAAGACGTAGAATATGTTGTTGAAAATTTAATTGAGGTTCTAAATGACTAATTACCAAAGTGTTATCGATAGTAAAATAAATTTAGTTACTGGTTCAGAGCGTAAAATATCATTATTTAAACGATTTACAAAAAGAATTTTTGATTTGCTTTTTAGTTTGTTGGGAATCATAGTATTATCACCAATATTTATTATTGTTGCAATATGGATAAAATTATCTACAAAAGATCGAATTATTTATAAACAACAGCGGATGGGGAAAAACTTGAAATTATTCAACATTTATAAGTTTCAAACAATGGTACCGGATGCGGATAAGATTGGTCCACTAGTTACTGTAGGAAATGATCCAAGGGTAACGAAGCCAGGCCGTGTTCTAAGAAAGTACAAAATTGATGAACTGCCACAATTATTTAATGTGTTATTTGGAACAATGTCATTTGTAGGTCCGCGACCAGAGGTGCCTAAATATCTTCCATATTATAGCGATGAGCACTTAAAACTATTCACGATTAAACCTGGTATTACGGATATTAGTTCAATAGAACTAAGAGATGAAGAGTTATTTTTAGAAGAAAATTCAGATCGTATCGATTACTACGAAACGGTATTGTTACCACAAAAATTAAACAATTCATTAACCTACTTAGAAAAATACTCGGTTTTATATGACGTAAAGTTAATATTGAAAACCATAAAAAAAGTTGTTTTCAGTTAATTTAGATTTAATTAAGTTTGTGATTGTAAGTTGAAACGAAAAGAGGTTGAAGTTTGTGGAAATTTTTGATTTACTCGATGTTAAAGAAGCAGAATTAAAGGCACTACAAGAAAAGAATTTAGAAATTTTGGAATATTTTGATGCGTTTTGTACTGAGCATAATTTGCAGTATTCTCTACTAGGTGGAACACTGATTGGTGCGATTCGTCATCATGGCTTTATCCCGTGGGATGATGATGTAGATCTTATGATGCCACGTGATGATTATGAAAAATTATCAAAAATATGGAATCAAGAGTCTACTAATTCACAGTATGTACTTGTAAGATCAGATTTAAAATCTAATTATCATGATGCTGGAATTGGAATAAAAGATACGCAAACAACATTCATAAATAAACATAGTATAAATGATGATGTTATTCATTCTATTGGTATTGAAATAATGCCGATAGATGGAGCACCAAAAAGTAAAGTAAAAAGATTGCTTCAACTTTATAATGCTTTTATATTTGCCTTGTTTAATACTCAGAGACTTCCAGATAACAAAGGAAAGGCTATTCGAATAGTGACGGGTTTTATCTATGCAGTAGTTCCTTGGAAAAAGACTCGATACAATATTTGGAAACGTGCTGAAAGACGTATGACTAAGCATCGGTGGGAAGACTCGGATGAGGTTACTGAATTAATTGGTAGTATCCGAGGAATGACAACATTACATCCTAAGGATGATTTTGAGTCTGTAGTTAGAGTTCCGTTTGAACACCTTAGCTTACCTGTGATTAAGGGTTATGATCGATACTTGACTTTAATCTTTGGTGATTACATGGCGTTGCCACCAGTACAAGAAAGAATTGCGAAACATAATGTTGCATATATTAATACTGAAGAACCATATCACAAGTTTAAAAATAAATACTACTGTATTAAAGATTAAAGAGAGGAGATGATTGTTTGAAATATTATTTAATTGTTCTCATTCGTAATGCTTTAAAGATTTTTTTTGTTTTCCCTATTCAAAAAAACAGGATTATTTTCAATGCCTATAATGGTAAGCAATATGGATGTAATCCGAAGTATATTTATGAATATTTAGAGGATTATTCTAATAAATTAGATTTAATATGGGCATTTGAGAGTACTGAAAAGTTTCATTTTGATGCCCCTATTAAAAAAGTTAGATATAAGAGTTTGAAGTACATTTATTACGTTTTAACTGCAAATATTGTAGTTGAAAACTCCGAGAGTTGGTCAATAATACCGAAAAGAAAGGGTCAGACTGTAATAAACACTTGGCATGGTGGCGGTTCTTATAAAAAGGTTGGGACATCTCGAAAAGATGGAAGTTCTTTCAATGCCAAAAATGTTCGAGATAAAAATCGTAGAGTTGATTTATATTTATCAAGTAGTAAAGCATTCTCAAGTCAAACACTACATGAATCCTTTGATTATCTCGGGGAGATAATGGAAAAGGGAATGCCAAGAAATGATATCTTAGTTAACGGAAATGAATCGCTAGCTCAACAGGTCAAAAACAACCTCAATATCGCAAATAAAAAGGTTGTATTAATAGCACCTACATTTAGAAATGTAACTGATTTTGCACTCGAGAGTTTTAACTTTGACCTGCTTTTAGATACACTTGAAGCAAAAATGAAAGGGTCATGGGTTATCCTATATAGAAGTCACTATTATGAGACATCTAAGGTCAATGATTCGAGGATCATTGACGTCTCTAATTATCCAGATATGCAAGAATTACTCTTGGCAAGTGATGTTCTTATTACTGACTTTTCATCATGTATGTGGGATTTTTCGCTTTCTTTTAAACCAGTTTTTCTCCTCTCAACAGATATTGCAGAATATCAAGAAAAAGAGAGAGAATTTTATACGGATCCGTCTTCCTGGCCATATTCATTAGCACTCACATTTGATAAGTTAATTCAAAATATATCGGATTTTAACGATGAGGATTATCAGCAGAAATTGGTTTCACACCATAAAGATTTACAGTCCTTTGAATCTGGAGAAGCCACAAAGTCAATTGGTGAGTATATATTAAGAAAAACAATAAGAGAGGATATTCATGAATAATTTAGTTCTAGGATTTAAAGATTTTGTAAGTAAACTCAAGGATTATCCTCTTACAATTATGTCAGTTTATTTTGTTACTTTTTTTGTCTATAGAGATTTTGGCATAAGAATGATTTACGGACAAGTTTTTTTAACACTGATACTCGTCATATTCTTAGTGCATCATCTCAAAGAAAATAGGAAGATGTCTTTCCTAAACATAAAGCTTCCCTATATCTTACTATCATTGATTACTTTACTTATCTTTATTAGGCCGGATTCTTTAAAAGATAAACAGAATTTCGCTTATATTATTTTAATGCTTATTACAACAGGATTTCTTGTCACAACTACTCAATCAAAAGATGATATAAGAAAAGCGTTAAAAGTATTTATAATTTCGGCAACAGTTTTTAGTATAATAATCATCTTTTTTCAGATATTTCAGAAGCCTTTTTGGGATTTCGTTTTTCCAATTCTTTCCCCTACGGCTCAAGTTTATGCGAAAAAGTACTTTTTTTCCGGATATAGTATGTCTCTAGGTGGGATCTCATTTACATTATATGTTGTTATATTTGGAATGATTAGTACGATATCTTTATTACTTTTTATGAATCCGAGCAAGAAAGAAAAGTATATTTACAGAACGCTAGTTGGATTATATTCGTTAGTAATTCTTCTTTCGGGTCGTAGAGGTGAATTGGGGGCATTATTAATTTCCTTTGCATTATTTTATATACTTAAAGGAGATAAAAAAACAAGAATTTCGAGATTGAAGTGGTTATTTCTAGGCATCATCGTATTCAGCATTGCGGTTGTAATTTTTCTTCCATTGTTAAGTAAAATCAAGTTTTTACATCGGTATACGATGACACTCAATGCGATTCTACACGGATCTCAAGTTGCTGGCGGTGTTTCCTCTGGACGTGTACAGCTCTATCAGAAAGCTTGGGAACTATTTCTCCAAAATCCAATATTTGGGATAGGTCATGGTAAGTTTACGCTTATTTCGTCAGCAATACATTTATCTGCTGAAGGAAAAGGAATGGATGTCCACAATAGTATTTTGCAGTTACTTGCTGAGACAGGGGTTACTGGATTATTCTTAGTGGTAACGCCTTTTATATATATTTATTGGAATACGATGAAAGACACATTCACACTTTGGAATAAAAATAATAACGAAGAGTGTCCTTATGTATTAATTGCAAATTCAATGTCCCTTGTTATGCAAACTTTTATTTTGATAACTTCCATGGTGGATCCAATCAATTACAAAATTGTATTTTGGTTGCTTTACTACATTTCATTTTACTTGTACGTTTATAGTCACACTAGATTAAAATGCGAGACATTTGAATTCGAGAGTAAATTTTTGTGTATCCATAAAGATTAGTCATTATTACATTTATAAATTATACAAATAATATAGGAGGAAATAATGAAGAATATAGCACTAATATTTGCTGGTGGAACCGGTACTAGAATGGGAAATACTGAAAAACCTAAGCAGTTTTTAAATATTGATGATAAGCCAATAATTGTACATACATTAGAAAAATTCAATAATTGCTCTGCGATTGATGGGATTGTAGTTACTATCCTTGCAGAATACATAGATTACATGAAAGAACTTGTAGCTGAATATTCTCTAGACAAGGTTCAGTGGATTGTAGAGGGAGGAGAGACTGGCCAGCTCTCAATATTTAACGGACTCGATGCTGTATATAAGGACGATAGAACTTGCGAAAATACTGTCGTGCTAATCCATGATGGTGTTCGACCTATAATATCAGAAAATCTTATACTAGAAAATATAGTTACCACAAGAACTCATGGAGCTGCAGTAACCGTTGCTCCAGCTACCGAAACAGTATTTAAGAGTGAAGATAAAACCAAAATCATGGAAGTCTTAAAGAGAGAAGATTTATTTTATGCAAGAGCACCTCAGACATTTTTTATGAAAGATATCTATAATACACATCTCAAAGAAATGGATCTGGGCATTACAAATAATATCGATTCATGTAGCATGATGTATAAATATAATCATGCGATGTCATTTGTTTTAGGGAATAGTTCAAATATCAAAATCACGAACTATGAAGATTATTTTATTTTTGAAGCACTATACAATTTGAATAAGAAAAGAGAAGAAGGACAGGTCTTATCTTAAAAATAACAAAACATCTCTGAGAAAATGGGGATGTTTTGTTATTTGATATGAAATACTCGCCATAACTAAAATTTATGTCGATTTTTGATGAATAGTAGATTAAGGCGATTAAAAATAGATCTTTCATATTTCATTTTGAGTTTATCTATCTGATCATATTTGATTAATATTGTCTTATATTTATTAGAACCACGATTAATTTGTTAAAAAACAGCATATAATTCACATAGTTAGGTAAATATGGTTTAAATATGTGATAATTGACGCAAAAAGTCTATAATACTTTTCGTTATCACACCATAAGGCAACGTTATGGGAGTATTATGTTTATACCAAGAAGCGCTAAGGAAGCAAATGTGCTTTTTGAAATATCAATTAACGGAGGAGAAATTAATGGATATTATAAAACAAGTCCTGTCTGATCAGGCATTTCTAGGTGCGATATTCTCAACAATATCAATCATCCTTTTAGGTTACTACCTAAAGAAAACAAATAAAGTTACAGATGATGCATCAAAAGCATTAACTGCAGTCTTGCTTAATGTTGCGTTACCAGCATTAGCATTTAAAGCATTTATGACAGATATTAAACCTGAAACCTTTACTGTTGGTTTAAACTCATTCATCTTTGGTTTTGTTGCATATGTACTTTTAATTCTTATCACATTAGCTTATACAGCTAAATATAAAGGTGATAAACTTGATGCAATGCGTGGACTTACAATTTTCGGATCGACAACATTCTTCGGTATTCCTATTATTTCAGCTTTCTTAGGAAATGAAGGCGCACTTTACGCAAACTTATTTAACGTAGCATACCGTGTATTCTTATACTCATATGGCTACATCTTATTCTCAGGTCTAAAATTCGAGAAGAAAAACTTAAAACAAATTGTTCTTAATCCAATCATTATTGCAACATTCTTAGGATTCTTAATTTGGATGTTCCAAGCAAGCTTACCACAAGTTACAGTAGGCGCTGGTGAAACTGCGAAGACCGTTGCATTCTTACGTTTAGATGCTACACTTCCATGGTTTATGAATGCTGTTGGTTACTTATCATCATTATCATCACCACTTGCATGGTTAGCAATCGGTATGACTTTAGCAAAAATCTCACTTAAAGATGCAACTAAAGACGCTAACGTATGGATTTACTCAATTGGTAAATTGGTAATTGTTCCTGCAATTATGCTTGTGATTATGATCATCTTCAAACAAATTGGTTTCTTACCATTAGACTATGTTGCAATCACTGGTGTTATTATCATGTTGGCAACTCCACCTGCAACCGTTGCAGTAAGTTATGCAATTAACTTTGATAAAGAAGCATTATTCTCGTCAAACGCATCACTTGTTGCTACAGTATTATCGATTGTTGCAATCATTTTATGGTTAGTAATTCTTACAGCATTACATGGCGTAGGAATTATCTAAGAATCAAAAAAAGGAGATTTAAAATGAAACTATTATGCTACGGTGTTCGACCAGTAGAAAAACAATTCTTTGTGGAATTAAATGAAAAATTTAATTTTGACTTAGTCTTAACAGAAAAAATGCTAAATGACGAAACAGTTCATATGGCAGAAGGTTGTGAAGCAGTAATGCTTCGCGGTAATTGCCCAGGAAATCGCCAAAATTTAGAAATCTATAAAAATTATGGCGTTAAGTATGTGTTAACACGTACAGTAGGATATAACCATATTGATTTAGAAGCCGCTAAAGAATTTGGCTTGAAAGTTGCATATGTACCATTCTATTCACCCAATGCGATTGCTGAATTAGCATTAACACTTTCATTAACACTTGCACGTCATACTCAGTACACAGCAAACAACACTCATAAAGGAAACTTTAAAATTGATGACTTTATGTTTAGTAAAGAAATTCGTAAATCAACGGTTGGGATTATTGGTTTAGGTAAAATCGGATTTACCGCAGCTACAATTTTCAAAGGCGTTGGTGCGAATGTTATCGGGTACGATGTTGTTGAAAAAGACTACCTTGGCGAAACATGTACTCAAGTAGATCTTGAAACACTATTAAAAGAGTCTGACATCATCTCAATGCATATGCCTTACTTTAAGGGTTCAAATGATGAATTCTTGAATGCAGAGAAAATTGCTCAAATGAAAGATGGCGTTATTGTTGTAAATACTTCACGTGGAGAACTTCAAAACATTAATGATATTCTTGATGCAGTTGAATCTGGTAAAATCCAAGGATTTGCAGCGGATGTTCTTGCGAATGAAACAAAATACTTCAATAAAGATTTATCTGGAGAAGCATTTGATGAATTACAAACACGTTTGAATAATCTTTATCCACGTGTACTTGTAACACCACATGTTGGTTCATACACAGATGAAGCCGTAAGTAACATGGTTGAATATTCATATGAAAACCTTCAAGAATTTATCGAAAAAGGCGAATCAAAAAATCAACTAGCTTAAAAGTAATTTTCAAAACCAACACATTCGTATAGAATGTGTTGGTTTTTTTTATCGTTATTTGTGAACATGACTTGAGAATCTGTAAAGCTTTTGTATTTAGTTGATTGGGCATTAACACTTAGATATAATAAGTACACTAGGATGAGTAATTAACCCACATTTATAGTGGGAGCTTAATCACAAAACCGATTGTAAAAATTAGTCAAATTCATAGAGGATAGGGGAGATATTATGAAAAGTGTAGAATATTCAGATTTAATGGAAATTTTAGATTCAGAAGAAATAAAATGGAATCAATTCGAAAACAGGACTTTTCTAATTACTGGAGGGACAGGTCTGATTGGAAGTATGATGACCAAAATGCTCTTATTAAGAAACGAATTATACGGATCCAATATAACTATTTATTTATTGGTTCGTGATATTGAACGATCAAGACGACAATTACAAAAATACAAAAACTCGGATGAAATTCGATATATTGAATCTTCTGTAGAAAATGCAGATTTTACTAATATCAAAGTTGATTATATTGTACATACTGCAGCACCTACTAAATCTTCTTTTTTTGTTAACAATCCAGTTGAAACGATTGAATCAATCGTTTCAGGTACAATGAATGTTTTAAAATATGCAAGCAAAACATCTGTAAAAAGTACTGTTAATGTTTCTTCAATGGAAAGTTATGGAACGATTGAAAGTGACAGTGTTTCTGAGGATCATTTGGGTGTAATTCCACTAAACTCCGTTCGAAGTTCATATCCGGAAGCGAAGAGACTTACGGAACTTTTAGCTTACTCATATACCCAAGAGTATAGTACAAATGTAACATCATTGAGATTAGCTCAAACATTTGGTGCAGGTGTTACTGAAAATGAGAATCGTGTTTTTAAATATTTCTGCGATTGTATTTTAAATAGGAAAGATATTGTCTTAAAGAGTACAGGAGAGACGATTATTAATTTTTGTTATCTAAGTGATGCGATAAAAGCAATTCTCATTCTTCTAACCGATGGAGAAAGCGGCGAAACATATAATGCATCAGGGGAATCTTATGAAATGACCATAAAGGATATTGCAGAATGGTTAATCAAGACACATGGAAATGATAATGAAGTCATTTTCGATATCGATGAGACTCAAATGTTTGCACCCGTAAATAAAATGATCTTAAATAATGAAAAAATTAAAAAACTTGGATGGAATCCTAAGGTTGATGTTAAGGAAGCGTATTCTCGTTTATTGTTATCTATAAGCGAAACGATGAATACTGAGGAAAACGATGAATACTGATAAGAAAATATTGACTTGGGGGACACTTAGTCAGTATAGAAGTCAAATCTATGGATTTACAATTATTTGGATTGTCCTCTTTCATATTTGGGAATCTTTTAGTAAATATATTACATATAATTGGGTTGTAATCAATTTCATTAAACGAGGAAATATGGGAGTAGACATATTTCTTCTTCTCTCTGGAATTTCGCTCTATTATTCGATGAAAAAACATCCAAAACAATCTACAAAAGATTTTTATAAGAAAAGATTTAATCGTTTGGTTAAAATTTATATGCTAGTCTGTCTACCTTTTTTTATCTTAATGAAAGCAACAAATAACTATAGTATTGAAGAACTAATCAAGCAATTATTCTTCATGAATAAAAATGTTAGCACATTTTGGTTTCTTTTAGTTATTGCCATATGTTATTTGGTTTACCCGATATTATATAGATTAATTCAAAAGAATAAGAAGAGCTATATCTATCTTGGAATTACCTTATATACAGGATTAATGATAATCTTTATGACTGTTAATATGGATAGTTACACTTATTATGAAATTCTGTTATCGCGAATTCCAATATTTTTCATCGGTGCTTCTTTAGGTGATCTAGTATTCGAAAATAAACAGATATCAGAAAAGTTAATTTTTGGGGCATTGTTGGTTGTAATTCTTTACGGACCTATGAATTTTTTGTTATCAAAAATACCATTCGTTAATTATTATATGCCGTTAATTAGGAGATATGAACTGGGAATACAGGGTTTTTCATTTACGATATTATTTGTAATAATTATTCAATATTTAACAGGAAGCAAAACTTATATTTTTCTAGGTAAAATCGGAGCAATAACCTTGGAAGTCTATGTCGCTCATATTATTTTGAGGAATATACTTTTAAATGTAATAAAGGTTCCAGTATCGACACGACCACAAATCTTTTTGTTTTCACTGCTCTTCGTACCGATTTCATTGTTGCTAGGAAAATTATTGTCGCGTGTTTTGGACAAAATTTAGAATATCTAGACTCTTTACTAATAGAATAATTGGTAGTAATTCATCCCTGAGTTGATCAGGTAAAGTTTAACAGAAACTTCCGGATAGAAATTTCAAATCGGAAGTTTTTTTATTTGTGATTTTGCTAAGAACCTTAACAATTCTCACAAGATTGTTTTATATGATTCTAGATTGAACTAATTTGTGAAAAAAAGTGTAAATTATGCAATATGGAACTATGAAGTTTCAGTTACCCGTGCTAGACTTGATACGGTGATAAATATGAAATCAATCTATGAATATGATTTAAATGAAATGGGCGATCTCTTTGAGTCGTATGGGGAGAAACGTTTTCGCGCAAAACAACTTTTTCAATGGCTCTATCAAAAACGTGTAAATTCGTTTGATGAGATGAGTGATTTAAGCATTGCTTTACGAGAAAAATTAAAACAAGATTTTGTCTTGGATACGTTAAATGTTGTTATGAAACAAGTCGCTTCAGATGAAACGACTAAATTTTTGCTTGAGTGTCATGATGGGGCGCTTATTGAGACGGTAATGATGAAACATGACTATGGATATAGTGTTTGTGTAACGTCGCAGGTGGGCTGCGCAATGGGCTGTAAGTTCTGTGCATCCGGTCTCTTAAAGAAAAAGCGAAATTTGACTACAGCTGAGGTGGTCAACCAAATTATGTTTGTACAACGTCATTTGGATGAACAAGACAAGCGTGTCAGTCATATTGTCGTCATGGGAATTGGGGAACCGTTTGATAATTATGATAATATCATGCGTTTCCTTCGGATTGTAAATCATGATCATGGTTTGGGCATTGGTGCTCGACACATTACGGTTTCAACTTCCGGTGTTGCTCCAGTGATTCGAAAATTCGCAGATGAGAAAACACAGGTAAACCTTGCGATTTCGCTTCATGCGCCTAACGATACCCTTCGGTCTGAGATTATGCCGGTCAATAAGATGTTTAATCTTGAAAAGTTGTTTTCAGCTTTAAAATATTATCAAGATCAAAGCAATCGCCGTTTGACGTTTGAGTACATTCTAATTGATAACGTGAATGATCAATTAGAACATGCCAAGGAATTAGTACAACTAATCCGAGGTATGAATGCATATGTCAACCTCATCCCTTATAACGAAGTGGATGAAAATCCATTCCGTCAAACAAAGCCTGAGCAAGCTGCGAAATTTTATGATTACCTCAAACGTAATGGAATTCAATGTACCATTCGACGTGAAAAGGGAAGTGAAATTGATGCTGCATGTGGACAGTTACGGGCCAATGTGGAGAAACAACGTAAAACATCCTAAGAACCAAGGGTCGCTGTATTGCGACAGCTTGGTTTTTTATTGCGTGACGTTTTGAGTTTATGTTAGGATTTGATTACAAGCAAAAGGAGTAGCGGTTATGACGCATCAAAATATCATTTTAAAAACGTATCGTAAAGAGATTTGGACACCATTTATGAAGGGAATCTCGAACTATGATTTAATTCAAGAAGGGGATTGTATTGGCGTATGTATTTCAGGAGGTAAGGACAGCATGCTCATGGCATTATGCTTTAGTATTCTCGTTCAACATTCCAAGGTTCCATTTACGGTTAAGTATTTGGTGATGGATCCCGGCTATGCACCTTTTAATCGTGAACAAATAAAGAAAAATGCAGATTTACTGGGTTTGGATGTCACAATCTTTGACGCTAAGATTTTTGATTATGTGGATACAATTGAAAAGAATCCCTGCTATTTGTGTGCACGGATGCGTCGCGGACATCTTTATGAATTTGCGGAGTCTTTAGGATGTAATAAAATTGCACTCGGACATCACTATGATGATGTGATTGAGACAATTCTGATGAATATGTTTTATGGGGGTCAGGTTGGAACGATGATGCCCCGTCTAAAGTCCACAAGTCATCCACATATTGAATTAATCAGACCGCTTTATTTGGTCCGTGAAGCAGCGATTTTACGTTGGGTTCATTATACGGGACTCACCTTTCTTCAATGCGCCTGTCGCTTTACAGAGCATAGCTTCAATCATGAGTCAAAGAGTAAGCGCAAAGAAATTAAGTCATGGATTCAAGAATATAAGAAGATTAATCCTTTTATTGAGGCAAATATTTTCCGAAGTGTTGAGCAGGTAAATTTAAACAAGGTAATTTCGTATTTTGATGATGAAACATCACACCATTTTCTTGAAGCGTTTAATGAAGATGATGATTAGGGCGTGTCGTGGTATGATGTTTTAGAGAATGTGAGGTATAAAAATGTATGATTATTTAAAAGTGAGTCAGGATGCTTCGTTATTTTATATTAAAAACACCGTACCCAAACCCCGTGGGGTTGTGGTGATGTGTCATGGATTTACGAATCATTCGGGTGATTATGATGTTTATGCCCGATTATTAAATGACCATAATTATTCGGTCTATCGCTATGATATGAGAGGGCATGGTAAGACGAAGTCTGAGCGTGGTGATATTGATTCATTTCAGACGTACGTTAAAGACCTCCATACAATCATACGCTTGGCGACGCGTGAAAATATTCATCGTCCCATTTTTACACTTGGTTTCAGTATGGGAGGCTTGATTTCCGCCTTGTATGGGGTCCAGTATCCTAATAGTTTAAGTGGACAAGTCTTTTTAGGTCCTGCAGTAGGCTATGTCAGTGCCGTACGCGGTCCGAATAAACTGGCACTTAAAGTAATGAATAAGCTTGCGGATGATCTGTTGGTAAAGTTTTCAGGGGATTCTCTGGAATTAAATAATCCCGTTAAAAAAGAAGCACTTGAACGTGATTATGCGTTTACCAGTAAAAATCCACTCAAGCTTTCCTATTTTACAGTACGCTTTGCGAAGACCGTCTTCCTTGATGGCGCAGAGACAATAATGTCTCAATTTGATGCCTATCGCTACCCAACCTTTATTGCACAAGGGGAAGCAGATCCGACGGTTCCCAAAGATATCTCGGAAACGTTTTACGATTCAATTAAGTCGAAGGATAAGCAACTCAAAATTTATCCACACATGAGGCACGTTTTATACGATGAGCCTAATGGTATGGAAGTCATGCAAGATAGTATTGACTGGCTTGATGATCGCACAACACCCATAAAATAGCCTAAAAGGCTATTTTTTTTAATTTTGATGACAAATTTGTTCACTTAGATAACATAGTTCCATCCATTTTCTCGAAATCGCTTATATTATTTGTGATGAAACGGTGAAATGAGGTATTTTTATGAATCAAGTAAATTTTTGGACAATCATGGATACGGTCCGCCAACAAAGTCAAAAGGATGATGCGTTGTTCTATTTTCTCTTAGAAAAGACAACACAAAAAATGCCGGCATCAGACTATCAAGGGTTTACCGATTATTTTTATACGTATGTCCGAATCTTAGAAAAAAGTCTTTGGCCTACTTTAGTGTGCTCGATTGTGAATGGTTCAACCGAACAAACGGTTCTGGATGGATTTTATGCGTGGACATTGAGTCAAGGTTACACATTTTATAAATTAATCTTATCGACACCGGATGAGACGTATCATAAAACACAGGAGATGGGAATGGGAAAGGCATCCATGCCACAACTTTTTGACGTGATTGGTACCAATCGTATGTTTGACTTGTGTGTGGATGACTTAAACTATTACCATCACGAACCATGGGGTGGTTATGAAACCTTAGAGAGTGCCCTCAAAGATATTCATATTATCCTTCCCCAAACTTGCCTCCATCAATCTTTTCAAAATAATTTTAATCATTCAAAAGAAACCGTAGAAAAAGTTTTAAATGACTGGAATGTAAATCTAAAAATTATGGATGAATTTCCAAACGTCGAGAAAGAAGAGACTTTAAATCCTCAAATACGGAGTGAATATTATGATTTAAATGAACCCATTTCGGAGAATATTGAATTGCTTACGGCGACACATTCATATCTTTTCTATTGTGCTGTCGATATGCATAAGCATCGAACGCGTCTGGTTCGGTTCGATTTTAAAACGGGAACTAAAAATGATATTTTCTTAAGTCAGAAGATTGCGAAAATTAAATATTTAGATGCAACAGATCATCGCTGTGTCTTTCGTGTCGATTATGCTTATGAGAATAGTCATGGTGATGATTGTTATTTAATCTATCGCATGGATTCAAATACGATTGACTTTGTCACGCCCTATTTGGATGGATGCTTGGAACTCTTGGATCAAGCAATTCTTCACAATCATACGCTTTACTTTTCAGGACAAACAGATTCTGTGTCATGTCCCAACATCTATCGCTTTAACCTTCTCACACGATCAACGTTTAAGGTCGTTTCTGGGGCAGGGATGATGCGCAGATTTGGCGATAATTTCCTTTTTGGTTATTGCAGTAAAATGAATCGAACCCGTTGTTTTAAAGGGGTCTTTGAGTATCAGTTGGATGACCAAAATTTATTAAAGCATGATGCGAATATCTATTATAATATCGCATCCGTTAATGATTCAGAATGGTTATTAGGAATGCGTGAAGGGATTTCAGTATGGTTGAATCAATATCGTGTTCTAAACCAACAAACCTTTCCATCACAATATGAAGATTTATTTCCAATTGCTCATAATGAAGCAATTATTGTAGGGTACAAGAAAACCCGAAAAGGATTGCGTATGGTTTTGATTGATCGTAAATCCAATCGAATGTATGAACTTGAAAAAGGGATTGTTTGTCGACTTATCGATGAAGGATTGGAATGGGTGACAATTGATACATTGAGTGGTGTAGTCAAGGTGAATGAATTTAAGGTATAAGAAAAGATCAGAAGGTATTCTGATCTTTTTTATAGAGAATGACATCGACTTCTTTCAATTGCTTCTTCGTATACAAATACATAAATGAAATTACAATAATCGGGAGTAAAAGCAGGATTAGAAGTGTTGTTTTGATGTGTGTAAACATGATTGATTGAAATCCTTCATCATAACGTCCGGAAGTATGGGATGGATGTGAAGGGGTCCATGTTGGATTGCTTAACGATTTCGGAAATACTTGGACACGCTTTTGTGTGCCAAGTGCTGTCTTAAAGAGGACCGTATCAGAACCATCCCCATATTCTTTAATGACAGAGGTGATGGGGACTTCAAGCTGTGTTTCTAGAATCCAAGCATGTGCTTTGGCCAGTTCAATTAAACGGAGGTCTGTTAGACGTTCTAAACTGCCTGCCGGTATCTTAAGGTCAAAGGCTTCAATTCGTTCGGTTTTAGAAGTGATTGGTTCAGATTGAAGCGTTTTTAAATCCATGGTTTTAAGATCATCCGCCGTGATCGTCATCTGCACACGTTTCCAATAAGATCGACCTTCATGATCATGGAATTGGAGCCGTACAAGGTATGTACCTGGGGCATCGATTTCATCAAGATTGACACTTTCATAAGTTGCGAATAAGGGTGTAAATTGCATTACAATCAAAACCATACATCCCAAAATCACTCCGATTTTACGCATGATTTGTTCCACCTTTCAAAGGTAGGGTAATCGTTATAAGTACAGCACCATCTTCTGTATGAAGGGTGTAAGTGCCGTTGGCAAGATAACTGAGATCTTTAATTAAGAAAAGCCCATTGCCACTGCTGTATTGGTGTGCTTCATCGGTTAATACATTAAATAAAAATTCTGATTTCTTCATGTGTTCAAGATTGGCAGGTAAGGTTTGATTACGATAGGTCATGATGACCGTTTCATCTTCAAGGGTCAAGCCAATTGAAACCGTTGAATTATCCGTAGCATAATTTCCAATATTCGACATTAAATTGTGAATTAAAAGTTGAAGGATGACTTTATTGGATTCAATCACAAGTGTATCCGGAGAATCCAAATCAATCATAAGATTACGTTTCGCGAAATGTTGACCAAAGTAACGTAACGTATCGTAGGTTAGGGATACCAAGTCAAATTCAGATAAGTTATGTTCCAAAGTCAGGTTATCTTGATTTAAGACTGTTAGGATTTCATTGATTCGTTCCATAATTTTTTGGCTTTGCTTAATGTTCATTTCTGCGACATCCAATGGTGTATTGGATTCATCAATACCATCCACCACCAATTCATTCATCATAATTTGTTGGTGAATCGGTGTTTTAAGGTCATGAACAAACGATTTGGACACGAGTAACGTATTGTTTAGACGTTGACGACCAATCTCTAAATCTTTCTCAAAATCGGTATAACGATGCGATGCAGCGGTCATGGCATGATGTATTTGAGTAGAAACATTGGATAATGTTTGGTTAATAACATCATCGCGTGGTTTAATCGCATCAAAATCATAATTTTGAAGGGACGCAAGCGATTTTTTTGCGTAGTGAAGTGGCTTAAACAGTGAATACATTATGAAGAAATAACCAATTGTCATCACCACAAACGAAGCCCCTAGGACGGACACTTGTTTCGAAAGAAAGGGGATCAAGTAGGCATCATCAGGGAAGTTATACATGCGCACCCAAAAACGATATGTAGAATCATAAGCACTCAAGGAACCCTTAGATTCATAAAGGACTGCTTTTGACGAGACCACGCCAAAGAAGTTTGCTTCATTTAACACTTCAGAAGAATGATAGATCATTTGATCACCTTCAAACACAAGTAAATCGAGGGGATAGTTTTCCACAAGTTCATCAAATGAAGCTTGTTTGGTTAATGCATACTCATTGACCGACTCACTAATACGTTGTTCCATTTGGTGAACGGTATTCTTTTCTTCCTCTTGATAGCGTTGAGGGAAATTCACAAGATTAAGAATGTATACAACGATGAGCACGGCATAGGCAAGTGTTAAAACAACCCCGACCCACGTACTTCGTTTAGGAGCCTTCATTCCACTTATATCCAGCCCCTCTTACTGAAACAATCGAAAAGATTCCCATTTTAGTTCTTAAATTTTTAAGATGAACATCAACCTTTCGGATATTGTCAGCTGTCGGTTCTTCAGCCCATACAGCGCGCAATAAATCTTCACGCATAACCAATGTGTTTTTATGATTCAAGAAATATTCAAGTAGATTGAACTCTGTAGGCGTTAACTTATAAGATACATTTTCTTTATATACCGTACGGTTTCTTAGGTCCATCATGATATTCTCAACACTTGAAGAAAGAAACTTAATGTGTGTGATTGGTAAACTTTCGCGTTCCAAAATATTGGCGATATAGTGTAGAATCACTTTTAAGCTTTTTGATTTCTCAATGTAGAGATCAGCATGAAGTTTCAAGGATTCAAGTTCAGTGTGATTGCTTGGTTTTCCTGTCAGAATAATGGAACGGGTTCCTGGTGCCATTTTCCGTGCAGAATCTACCAAGCGCAATCCATCTAATACATCTAACTCTAGATCCGTAAGCAATAAATCATATTGGTTTAACGCTAAGTGTTCCATGGCGTCAATCCCGCTATAGACACAATCGACCTCATAGGGTACTTTTAAAAGTTGTTCAGTGATAAAGTTTGAATACTCAACATCATCTTCTACAAATAGTATTTTTTTCATAAATGTCACCTCTTTTTTATGATTTAATTTTACTGTTTTTAAAGAATATGAAGGTCTTGATGTTCTCGAAATACGTATACATGTAATAAAAATTAAATTTATGAATTATTTCATGGAATTTATCCATTAAAACGTAAATCATTGTGAACAATTTGTGTAGATTAATGAGATGGTTATGTGAACATGATTCATATACGAAAGAACACAAACCCACTTATTAAAGGATTTAAGGCTGTTTCACAATCTTGTTCACGAACGCTTTTCATCTTCACTATCTACATAAATCCCGTTTTTATTCATGACAAATATAGTTTTGTTTGTGACATATCCAGCTTAACGCGTTCATTCTCTTTTAAGATTCATACATAAGCGCACTGCGGTGTGTCAGAAGGAGGAAAAGATATGGCGGGATTTAAGAAAAATTTAGTAGCATTCTTATCAGCAGTTCTCATGATGTCATCATTTGGAATGGCCCCAACATTTGCGATGGATGCAGATTTGGGAAATGACGACTATAAAGTGGTCGTTGATAAGAAACTAAACCCTACGGATCTTACAGTAGATTTAAAAATCAAACTCGAAGATAAGAAGAAAGATACTCCAAAGGAGATTTCTCACTTATCAAAAAACTCAAAAAAAGAAGGTGTGGAGAAAGAGGAACTTTCGCTACGCAATGATTCAGAGGATGAGTATGAAATTAAAATTTCAGAAAATGATGACTATGAATTTGAGTTAACGTATTCAAAAGAGGTCAAGGAAGCTCAAGATGATGCGGGAGCAATTAACCGTGAAGAAACACTTACATTTAGTGTAAATGTTGATGAAATCACAGAAGTAGAGCCAGAAACCAATTCTGAAGCACCCTTAACACAAACGGAGGATGTTAAGGCACCTGAAGTTTCGGTGGATGCATTGGGTGATGCGGATATTACCTTAGAAGTTGTGGACTATGATCCTTCTGTTGAATGGAAAGCGGGAGAACAACATCAGATTAATGTAAAGGTTGATTTCAAGGACAATAACTCAACCGGTAAAGAGATTCGAATTAACGTTCCTGAAGGAATGGAAGTCGTTTCCTATCCCGTTAAAGGATCACCAGAAAGTGGTACTCCAGAATATTCGATGAATGGTACACTGGTAGATGGTGTTATTACAGAATCACAAAAATTAGAACCAACGTATTACGAATCCTATAATGGGCAAATTGTCTATAAAGTCAGCGATACAACTCAAATTGTTGAGTTAGAACGTATGATTACCGTTAAAGTAGATGAAAAAATTTACTATGGACCCAAAACATTTACCGATGCGATTAAAGTAGAAGCATTTAAAAATGGCGATCTTGCAGATATGAAATCATTTTCTCATACAACCGTAGAAAAGGTTTCTTACCTCTTGCGTGCGCCGTCTTCAAACTTTCATGCTACCGTATCAAAAGGTGATACAGACACATTGATAATGGGGAATCCTCGTGTAAGTCGTGATGGTCGTTTTAATCAAACACGCTTTGCTGTAAAAAACATTACAACTACCATGTATTATCCAATTGGAACGACAATTGATGACACACAACTTACTCAAACAGTTGTATCTAAAGATGATTCAATCGGAAAAATTGTTTTATCAGCAGATAATCTATCCAGTTCAACTTCACAGCTATTTACTGTACCTTTAAAATATGGTCATTTAGCTGAAGGATTTTACTATGCTTCGGATCAGTCATATTTCGAAATAAATACCTACGATGGCGCTGTCATTAAGGTTACGGATAAAGATGTCCCTAAAGCTTCACTAAACATTATTGATCCTGAAACAGTTCCAAATAAATTAACATTGCGAACAGATAAAACACCTTTTGTGAATCAACACGAAGACTTTAGTAACAGTCTTGTTCGTTACTCAATTTTAAACGACAATACAACAGTCAAAACAAATCAAATTATTCAATTAGATTTTGATGCGAATTTAGAAGTTAAAGCAGCTTTAGCTCCAGGTGGCGTTAAAAATGTTAAAAAGGTATTCTATGTTACCAATAAGAACACTTCGCTTCGAGAAGCGAATAAAAGTCAAATTGTAGGCTTGAACTCTGCAGGTATGACTGGTGTAAGCCAAACAATCCTGGGTCTCCAAGCGGATGAGTACTTTACACGCGTTGTATTTGAGATGAATGATATTCCAAAAGCATATCGATCTGCTGACTATCTTTCAAATAGCAAATATGGAAATATCATTGGACGTCTAAAAGATGGTGCTGCTTCCGGTAATGTTACTGTAAAAGTATTTGCACGCCTTGCAGATGGAACCGAAGATTTAGAGTCTGTCGTTTCAGAAACTCAAGTCGTAAGTCGAATTGCGAAGCCACATGTACGTATGCTTCCAAACAACGACGGTAAAGTTGTGAATGCGGGAGACACTACAACGTTACAATTTAACCTATCAGAGCAATATTACTACGATAATGGTGCCAACTCATTTGGTATAATTGATCCAGAATTCTTCTTTATCATCCCAGAAAATACACAAATTGATATGAGCACATTTAAAGTGTGGACATCAAATAAAGCGATAGGAAGTTCTGATTACACTTCAGAGATTTACACAATTAATGCTACAGGACAACGTGCATTAAGAGTACAATTCTCAGGCGTCTTTGGTGCAAACTATAAAGACAGTTATTTACCAGTATTACCTTATGTTCGTTTTAACTTAAACACCAATATTAAATCTGGTGGTATTTATGAGCTAAATAAAGCAGGATTCTGGAAATTGGATAAAAATTGGACCGTTTCAAATGTTTCCGGGCAACCTGGATCTGTTGCGGATACTGACGATATCAATAATGATAACGACGTAACAGAACGCATTATGCCCGCGAAAGCTACCCAATTAAATATTATTCCGCGTGAAGAGTTAATTATTGATACGTATATCCAACCTAAAGGAGATATTCGTCGTCCTTCATTTGATATCACGAAACCGGAAACAGCAGTTTCATTTACACCAGGTACAGAAGCGACCTATACCGTTGATTTATTAAACAATAAAAATGTTCCAATCAATGGATTCGCAGTATATATTCCAGTACCAAAAGAGGGTAATGATTTCGGAAAGAACTTCCAATCGACACCATTCGCATGGAATATGAAACTGAATGCAGTACCAAAAATTGAAATTTACGATAAGAATGGTGCTGACATTTCGATTGAAAAAGGTTCAAGTTATAAACTTACATACTCTACCGATGCAACAACAGAAGCTAATTATTTAGGTGCAGCCTACGGTACATCCTTTAACCCCAATACAACCATGATTCGACTCGAAAATACAAGTGGATCGGTTGAAAGTGGAGAACGTGCCGTGCTTGTGATGGACTATGTTGTGGATGAAACACCTGCAACCGCAATTGGCAAATTGGGTAAAATTAATGACTTTATGCCATTCTACTCATTTGATGCAGGAACTGTTGGGTGGTCATCCGGATCACGTGTTGGTGCTAATTTAGAAATTGGAGAAATTAAAGGTCTTGTATTCCTTGATGCAAACAAGAATGGTATCATGGACGGTTCAGAAGTTGGACTTGGAAGCAAACCCGTAGAACTCTTGAAAAAAGATACAAACGGAGCCTATGTTTCCGTGAAAACGATGAACACGAATGCAGATGGAACGTATGCTTTTGGTGATTTAGGAAATGGTGATTACCAAGTAAACTTCAATGGTGTATTAGGAAGTAATCAAATGTTTACACTAAAAGGCCAAGGTAATGATGGCATGAAAGATTCTGATGTCGATGTGAAAGGACCAAACGCTGGTCGTGTATCGTCTATTGATCCAACATCAACACAATCTGGACAAATTACAGTCGGTGTTATTGACTACGACCTCACGCAATTAACGGTTAAATTTGATAAATCATCTGAAACTGTTAAAGCGAAAAAAGAAATTGATCTTGCTACAACCATTACACCAGATTTCTTTAATTCAATTAAAGAATCAATGACCTTTACTTCAAGTAAGGAAAGTGTGGCAATTGTATCATCAACCGGTCGTGTTACTGGGCAAGCTGTAGGAACTGCAGATATCACTGTAACGGTTACTGATATTTACGGTAATACCGCAAGTGATACGATTCAAGTTACTGTTACAAGCAATACCCCTCCAGTCTTAACGCTTCAAAAACTCGTGGCGGATGTGGAAATTAACACATCGGTAAATCTTAGTGATTATATTGCGAGTGTTACGGATAATGAAGATGGTCCTATTGATCCTTCTAATGTTGTGATTACACCATCTACACTTGATACATCAGTATTGGGTGCAATACAAAATGTAGAATACTCGGTAAAAGATCGAGATGACAATGAAGTCAAACAAACAATCAAATTTACAACGGTTGATACATTGGCTCCAACCATTGGATCTGAAACGTTAAATGCGGTAAACATCAACAACTCCAAGCCGCTAACAGAAGCAGAGTTCTTAGCACTAATTCAATATCGTGTTACGGATAACTCACTTGGGACTGTAACAACAACATCTGACTTTGACATCAAGCTAACGCAAGCAATTCAGTCAAAACCCGGAAGTGTTGTTGTGACACTTAAAGCTACAGACGCTTCAAACAATACACAAGTATTCCCTGTATCAGTAACCTTGGTGGATGATGTGAAACCAGAAATTACAGCGGAGTCAAGCTTAGTCTTAAACTCAAGCGATGCCGATCTAAACGAAAGTGCATTCCTTGGGCTTGTGAATGTGAATGCAACAGATAACAGTGGTAATGTTACCGTGTCATCAGACTTTGATACCATTGTCGTTGACCAAAAGACACCAAATGCAATTGGTGTAAACGTCACAATCACTGCAACAGATGGTGCAGGCAATACAAAATCTGTAACCGTTAAAGTAACGGTAAAGGATACAACTGCACCAATCTTAACAATCGCTAAGAATGTGGTAGTGCTTGAAAAGACCGATGGTTTAACCTATGCGGACCTTAAACAAGAAATCAATCCAAGTTTTACCGATAATGGTGATATGACAGGAATTGAAGAAACTACAATCGACTTTGGGTCGGTAAAAGGGAATGAAATTGGTCGCTACCAATTCCAAATTCAAGTTATCGATAAAGCGGGATTGGGTTCAAATGTTGAGACCATTACCGTCAATGTAGTTGATAAATTTGATCCAAATACAAATGAATCCATGAATGCTCATGACTTCAGTATGAAATTGGATGACGCTAAGACAGCAGATTTAACACAATTAAAACTTGCAGCGGAAGCGGTAGCCTTCAGCTACGCTACCAATCCAGAAAAAAGTGTTGCGATTACGGGATATGCACTTGCTTATGAAGGCATCACCGTAACAAACATCAATCAAATTGGCGATTATACGGTCACATTCACAACGGATGCAGGAACTTCCTATGATGTTGTTGCTCATATTTTTGATGAGATTGATCCAAACACTCAGGAAGCCATAAATGCTCATGACTTCGATATTCAACTTGAGGATGTCAATGATAAAAATCTTATTGAGCATGCGCAAGCCAAAGCATTCACCGTATTGGGTGGAAAACCTAAAGAAATTGAGATTACAAAAGTAACGCATGCGATTACCGGTACGGGTGATTACACTGTAAAATTTGAAACGGATCAAGGTACGTCAAAAGAAGTTACGGCTCATGTTTACAGCTCTGTAAATATAGAAAATAAAGAAGCAATGAACGCCGATGACTTCGTAATTCAATTATCTTATGTGAATGAGATTAATGTAAAACAATTATCCGGTTTAGAAGCCTACGATATTAGTGTCAATCCAGCACTTCCGTTAGATCTAGATACCATTACCGTTTCAGATTTACCAACAACAATTGGTGATCATAACATTACATTTACGACGTTGAAGGGGACACAGATTACGGTCGTTGCCCATGTCTTCGATGTGATTGATAATGTGAATAAGATTGCTATGAATGCTCATGATTTCTCAATGTTGCTTGATGATGTATCTACGGAAGCACTGATTGCAAATTCAGGAGTTGAAGCATTTGATGTATCAAATCCAACGCAAATCACACCGATTACAGATATTACGGTACTTACAGACCTTCCACAGTCATTGGGTAACCATACAGTTACTTTCGAAGCAACAAGTGACCTCGGAAAAACGTCGACACTGAGTGTAGTAGCAACGCTTTACAACAACGGTACTGTTGTTCCTGGAACCGGTTCAATTTACGCAAACAACTTTGAAATTAAAATGAAGCATATGACACAAGATTCCGTGCGTATCGCAGCAGGTGTTACTGCATTTGATGCTGCGGGAAATGCAGTTGATGTTCAAGATATTAAACTTGTTGGCGAACTACCTCAAACCGCTGGATACCATAACTTTGTCTTTGAAGCGAAGGGTGTTCAGGTCACGGTATTAGGTCGTGTATCCGCACGTTATGAAGTTGTAGGTCATGATTTAAACATGACAATGACCGAATTCAAGACATTTAAAGCAAACGGTACGCTTGAAAAAGAAATTATCAACCGTGCTGAAGGAAAACTGATCAATCTGGATACCGGTGAAGAAGCAGAATTAGCAGAAGTTGATTACCGATCAATTGATGTTGAGAAACTTGCACCCGGTAACTATGATATTGAGTTAACATACGCGATTGATGGTGACTTTATTGATGAAGAAACATCCGTAAAAGATCCAATGACATTTGGACTTATGAAAACCATGAGCAAGAATGTCAACTTAAATATTACGGTTGATAGCAGTAATGGCAATGGATCGAATAACGGTTCCAATCAAGGATCAAGTAACGGTTCTGAGAACGGAACGCATTCAGAATCCAAGGGTTCATCCCTTCCATCAACAGGTATTGCAGTCGAGAGTACACCCGTACTTCTTGCAAGTGGCCTTGTTGTTCTAGGATTTGTCTTAATGCTTATGAATAAAAAGAAAAAAAACGAAAATCAGTAGCGTAATTTTAAAACACCCTTAATTAAGGGTGTTTTTTTATGGGATGGATTGAGGATTTTAATCTAAATTTCACGATGATCATGTAAGATTAAGTTAAGAAGGAGGGGTAGAATGAATATTGAAAAGAAATGGTTTCATGATTTAACGAAAGAAGAATTGTTTGAGATGTATCGCTTGCGTATTGATATTTTTGTGGTTGAACAGGAATGTGCGTATCAGGAAATTGATGATTTTGATTTAACGGCACTTCATGTGTTTGTACGGGATGATGAAGGCGTTTTAGTCGGTTATGGTCGTGTTTATGACGCCGGTGACTTCAATACCTTTGGCCGTGTTTTAATCTTGCCAGCCCTTCGTAATCAAGCCCTGGGGTCGCTTTTAGTTCAAACTTTAATCGACACAATTAAGACAACGTTAAAAGATAAACCAATATACATTCATGCGATTGCATCGCTTCAAAATTTTTATGAAAAACGTGGATTCAAACCAATGGGGCCTGTTGTCGTTGAAGACGGTATCGAACACATTGATATGGAATATATTGGATCGGTAGAGCCAAAGGATCAATAGCACTTTCTTGCTATTTGACCCATGAAAATCACGATATTTGCATACTGATAATTTGTATATTTGCTAATTTGGGATTTTTTATATTTGAGCATTGCATATTCCCAGAAGCTAGCGTATAATAGGAAACATCAACAGGGATTATGTTGAAAAGATGATGCGCCCGTAGCTCAACTGGATAGAGCACTTGATTACGGCTCAAGAGGTTATGGATTCGACTTCTGTCGGGCGCGCCAAATATTAAATAAAACACCTACATTGTAGGTGTTCTTTTTTTTGTTATGTTTGGTTGCGAAAGAGGCGTCGATAAATATAGCCTATAAACCGATCATAGGCAGAAACCATTGGTTTACTTGAAAGCATGTAAACAATAACACCACACCAACTTAATACTAATATCAGCCTTATGGCTCGATTCTCAAGGTTAAAGGTTATTGGAGCCATCAAAATCAAGAGATAGGTATGAAACATGTAGATGTTTAACGAATTTTTTCCGAATCGATTCAATCGTGTTTGATGGTCTGGAACGCGATTTAATAAAACATAAATCCCCATAAACCCAAGACCGTAACGGATGATTGCTAAGAGAATGGGGTAACCCATTGTAGTAAAGAGTTCATGATATGATCGATCACCCCATAGAAATTCGGACGGTAAGTTAAGAACAAATGTATAGAGGTATGCCGCAAGGATAACTATTGCAAAGATAAGAACTGGATAGTGTTTGGTTTGCGATTGGATATCCGCAATGGTTTGATGTGTTGTGAAATATCCGGCAAGAAAATAGGGCAAGAAGACGAGAATACGAGATAACGTGAGGTAGTCACCAAATTCAGTGAAAAGCCCTCCTAAAACGCCAATAAACAAACTCAGCGCAAATATATCTTTAATATGAAGCAACGAGGGGAGGAGCAATTTCCAGATAAACATTGCCAGCAAAAACCACATTGCCCACCCGGGTGTTAAAAAACTAAAAATTGGAATCCCATCCGTGGTTTGAATGCCAAGCGGGAGCAATTTTAATATAGCCCAAAGGGTATTGAAAATAAAAAAGGGGATAAAAAAAGTCCGAAAAGCATCATTTCGGCCTTTCTCAATATTCTTCGACAAATACCCTGAAATAAATACAAAAGCAGGCATATGAACCATGTAAATAAGGTTGTAGATGAATTGAAGACTTTTAAGATCATGACGTAAAAATTCAAGCCCATGACCAAAAACGACCATTAGAATAAGTATTCCTTTGAAATTATCGATCCAAAGGTATCGTTGTTTTAGTGTAGTCATAACGCCTCCAATTTTCTCTATAATAACAAGATTCATCGTGCAAGTCTATGAAAGCGAAAAACTGCCGAAGCAGTTAAATTCGAACTTTATAGACAATTTTAGAGATGGGGTTGTTCCCCGTAAGATCATAGCCCACTTTATGTGCTTCATGTTCAAAGAAAATCACAAACGTATTGGGTTTTAAGATGCCTTCCACTTGATGCGGTTCACAATCTCCAAATAAGATATCATGCGCTTCATCATAGTTTGTTTGATGGACAAGATTGTCTTTATGCGTCATTTTAAAAAACTCATTTCCCTCTAACACAACATGCACATCATAATAAATGCGATGCAATTCATATGATTTTTCTGCTTCAATTCCTGTTTCAAAATGAATGAAGTTTTTAATGAGTGTTGTAGAGGGGTCTAAAAGCGAAGTCTGGATATCCATCAAGATTGTATCCAGGTTTTCATTAATTCCTAAGTATAAATGGGCATTGCTAATATGGTCGTAGATCATATTCAATCCTCCTTGACACCATCATACACAAGATTTCATTCTTATGATTTATTTTTGTGCATTAGTACCATAAACTATGTATTTCATGACATATTGCGACTTTAAGAGGGGTGATTGCGTAAACTAGGAGTAGG
Organism: Erysipelothrix sp. strain 2 (EsS2-7-Brazil); assembly: GCF_016617655.1. NCBI lineage: Bacteria > Bacillati > Bacillota > Erysipelotrichia > Erysipelotrichales > Erysipelotrichaceae > Erysipelothrix > Erysipelothrix sp. strain 2 (EsS2-7-Brazil). Next base: position 3,592 of record NZ_SCFT01000017.1, on the reverse strand, counting down.
GAAGGACGTTTAATTAATTATAATAGATTAAAACACCTTCTCAAATAATAATAATGAGCATAAAACGTTACCATCAAACACATCCCCTTGCACATAAATCGGCGGTTGATTTATGTCGTGTATTGATGCTCTTTATGTTCAACCTCTATTCAATCATTCCCAATGCAGAGTTTATCCATTCTTTGCAATTGATTGAATCATCCTAAAACACTGTGTCGGACAACGCAGTGTTTTTTTCGCACTTTTTGAATAAATCAGCCTGTGTTTTTGTCGAATAATTCGTTTTACATTGACAAGTCGGATAACTGTTTGTACTATAAACAAAAAAGGAGATGATGATATGAAACGGATTGATTGTTTAGGCGAAATTTGTCCTTATCCAATGCTATTACTTCAAAAAGAATATGATGCCTTATGTTCTGGAGAGTCTGTTTTATTGGTTACAGATCATCATTGTACTTTATCTGCCGTTGGTGTTTATTGTGATGCGCAAGGGTTTCGTTACAGCCCTGATGAGGTAATACCTGGTGTTTGGGAAATTACGATTACCGCAAAACAATAATCATCCGCCATCAAAATCTTGAGGGGTTCTATGAAAGATTTAGAGAAGAAACAGCGTTATGTTTATCTCGCAGCATTCATGATGCTGCTTTTTATTGTATTTGTTAGAGGTGGAGCACGTATTAAAATGAGTCACGATACGTTGCGAAAGCCAGCGACGTCTGAATCGGATGTGATTGTGTTTCTGGTTACAGCTGATGATACCTTGGATACCATTGCTGAGCGTCTTGAAGGACAAGGGATTGTACGATCAAAAAAATTCTTCAAAAAAACGATTCAACGATCCACAACGCAAACCATTAAACCAGGAAATTATTTTTTAGATCGTTCATCAACCTATGAGGAACTTGCAAATCAATTAACCAATCCGGAAAATAAAGTTGGACGGGAAGTTGATATCACATTTCTTCCCAATGATTGGGCTAAAGATTTTGCGTTTAAAATTGGGAGCATTACCAACCTTAAATCAGATGATATTTTAGCGTCGTGGAGTGATCCAGTGTACTTAAAATCCCTAAGTAAGGACTATCCGTTTTTAACTGAAGCTGTATTTAACCCATCGTTAAATGTTGGTTTGGAAGGGTATTTTACCCCTGAAACCTATCGTTTCTTTACGCAAACAACCGTCGATGCGGTTACGCGAAGACTTTTAGACCAAACCCTTGCGTTTTACCAAGAACATAAAGCTTTGTTTGAATCTCAAAAACTCAGCATCCATGAAATCTATACATTGGCTTCAATTATTAATTTTGAAACCGAAAATTTTGATGATATGAAACGGGTCTCCGGTGTATTTTATAATCGACTCCAATCGGAAATGCCCTTGCAATCCAGTGTTACCGTCTGTTATGCATTGTATGAATATGAAACTTGGCAACAATGTGAATCCAATACAGATATTGATTCTAAATTTAATACATATCAACATTTAGGACTTCCTATTGGTCCGGTTATGAATCCATCTCAAAATGCCCTCTTAGCTGCAATGGAACCGGAAAGACACCAGTATTATTATTTTGTTGGTGATATGAAGCATCATGATGTTTATTTTGCGGAAACGTTATCAGAACATGAGTATAATGTGGAAACATATGTTGATCCTTATCGATAACCTTAAATACAAAAAAAGCAGAATGAATCTGCTTTTTTTCTAACATTTCGTCGCATCAACTTGATCTTCAATATAACGCATAATTTCTAAGTGTTCTTCCATTGAGTCATCCGTAATGTTTTTTCGGATAAGATGATATTCTGACATAAACTCAAACCCTTCGAGTTTGATTATTTTGAGTTGTTTGTTATAGACTTCTTTTTTGATGGACATATAAGGTAAGAATGCAAGGCCAAATCCACGTACCGTGGAGGTCTTAATGGATTCAGTAGTATCCAATTCATAAGGGATGCGTAATCTTGACTCATCAACATGACATTTCTCAAGTTGTTGGCTGAGTAATTGGCGGCATTTCTGGGACTTCTTCAACATCAAGACTTGATATTGGTAAAGCGCTTCAACGGTCAAAGCGTCAGGGACATCCAATTCGGTACTGGCAACAAGATAGTACGGGTCTTTAATTAAAGGCCGACAATAAAGTGATTCATCAAGGGGCGTTCCAATAATAAATCCGATATCTGCTTTCCCCTCTACAATTTGATTTTCAATTTCAATACTGGATGCGGCTTTCATTTCTAAATCATAGGATTCAAAATTTTCTTTAATACTGTGGATGGTGCAAGGAAGGGCATAAGCATATACAATTGGTGTCGCCATGATGTTAATGCGATGATTTTTATCATGTTTTAGGTTCTCAACTTCTTTAATCATTTTATCGTGACAGGAAATGAGTCGTGTTGCATATTTTAAAATGACTTCGCCCTCTTCGGTTAGAACCACCCCTTTGTGGGTCCGTTCAAACAAGGTACAGTCAAGATGGGTTTCCATTGCTTTGATTTGTTGACTTAATGCGGGTTGAGAGATATTCGCAAGTTCAGCGGCGCGTGTGATACTTTTATATTTTGCGACATCCACAAATGCACGAAAAAAACTAATATTCATGAGGATTCTCCTTGTGTAATTTAGATAATTATATCACAAGGGTCTTTATTTGGTTTATCAACCAATAAGTAATTGTTATGACAGAAACAATTTTTTCGTTCTTTTTTCTTAAAAGATATAAACCTTGTGAAAACTGTTGTTTTCTAACAAATATTCCCGATTTGAATATCAAATTAACACACTTTTGAGGCAACTTCGGTATAATAAAAGAAAAAGGAGTCTTTATGGAAAAACAACGCTGCGAGTGGGCGAATCGTAATCCCTTGGAAATGATGTATCACGATACAGAATGGGGTCGTAAGTCTGAAGATGATCGCTATTTATTTGAAATGTTGATTTTAGAAGGGATGCAAAGTGGTTTAAGTTGGACGACGATTATTGCGAAACGTGAGGGGATGCGCGAAGCTTTTGCGAATTTCGAACCAGCACGACTGATCCGTTTTACCGAAGAGGATGTAGAACGTCTTGTTTTAAATCCGAATATTATCCGTCACCGTCTTAAAATTCAGGCAGTCATATCCAATGCACACGCGTATTATAAACTCACAGAGGAACATGATAGTTTGGCAAAGTTTTTATGGCGTTATGTTGATTACAAACCAATCATCAATCATTACCAAGATATGTCCGAAGTTCCTGCATCCACACCCCTTTCCGTTCAAATGAGTAAAGATTTGAAGAAACTGGGATTTAAGTTTGTCGGTCCAACGACAATTTATGCCCTCATGCAAGCTGTAGGCATGGTAGATGATCATTTAGAAGATTGTTTTCTTAAAACACATGAATAATCAAAAAAAGATCCACGTAATCGTGGAGTAGTAAACTAAAAGTAGACAAGTAAAAAAGACTTATCTACTTTTTTTGTGTAATAATAAAATCAGAGATAAAACGGAGGTATTAATGATGGGAAGACCCAAAGGCGGATTAAATAATAAATGGACTTATGAGGATCGTATTAAAGTCGTTACACGTCATATT
>NZ_SCFT01000016.1:0-39628 GCF_016617655.1 Erysipelothrix sp. strain 2 (EsS2-7-Brazil) | reverse complement strand
TGAAAGTGATGGAATTGTTTTTCCGTTCTTTCTTAACGTATATATTTCTATTTTCTCTTCTCTTGTTAACTTTGACATATAAAAACCGAACCTCCTCATCTTTGTTCAAGATTTGGGGTTCGGTTCAGATATCTACGGTTTCTTTTTTTATAATTTCACGATTGTACGTCCCATCATTTTTCCTTCAAGAATATCTTCAAGTGCTTGAGGAACATCTTCTAAGGTTATCTCACGATCACAAAGCGCATGAATATTACGCGGTTTATAATCAGTCGCAATCAGTCCCCATAAGACATCTTTTAGATTATTATTGACTGAGTCAATCCCAATGACTTGAATACCGCGTAAGATAAAGGGAAATACAGTCGTTTCAAATTTTGCACCGGCAGTATTACCACTTAACAAATAAACACCTTCATAATTCAGATGTGGTAGCAAATACGAACTGTACTTTCCACCAATTGGGTCAATGACTGCGGTCCACATCATCTTTCCAAGGGGTTTTAGAGGTTCTTCCGTTAATTCATCGGGATGCATTACTTCTTTAACATTCATATTTTTAAAATAATCTTGAGCAGTATCCTTCTTGCGACTTACCGCTGTTACCGGATAACCGAGACGGTCTAAAATTGCGCAAGCCACTGAACCAACACCACCACTTGCTCCTAAAACCAATACAGGTTCGCGCTTCATTGGATTTGTCTGTTGCATCATACGATAAACTGAAAGGGCAGCAGTATACCCTGCTGTTCCGATAATTGCAGCCGTTTTTAAACTGAGTGATTCAGGAAGTAAGGTCACCTCTGACGCAGGGACCGAAGCATATTCCGCAAACCCTCCAGTTCGATATTTTAGAATATCATGGCTTGTGACAATGACCTCATCACCAATATGAAATTTCTCAACATTTGATTCCACGACGGTTCCTGTAAAATCAATACCCACAACCGTAGGATATTCACCTACAACGCGTGTTTTGGGTCTCATCGCAAGGCCATCTTTATAATTAACACTGGCGTAAGAGACCTTAATTAAAACATCATGATTTAGATCATCCGTATTGAGTATTTTTATTTCCGGTATGACATTATCGTGATTGGTATTTAAAACGAGCGCTTTATATTCCATAAGACCTCCTAAAAGTGTTGCTATTGATATAATAGCATAAATATGGCCATTTTCGAATTTCGCACAAAAAAAAGATGGGTAAACCCATCTCTTTTATCCTTTGTTGTTACGACGACTTTGATCGTTTGAACGTCTTCCGCCATCACGACGTCCACCATCACGGCGACCTCCGTCACGACGTCCACCATCACGGCGACGATCATTTCCACCGCCACGACGTGAGTCACGTCCTCCGCGTCCGCTACGTCCACCACGTGGTGTTGGTTGTGCAAATTCATCAACCATTGTAACGTTCACGTCTTTATTATTAATTTTTGTTTCTGATAATTTATTAATAATATCTTGTGCAAATTCACGGGGAACTTCCACTGTACTTTCATTATCATCAATTTTAATACGTCCAATATCTTTTCCGCGAATTCCACTTGCAGTTGCGATTGCACTTACAAGGTGAGCTGCAGAGATACCATCACGATCTCCAACGGATAGTCCAATACGTGATATTTCACCTTTATTCTTAACATCTTTTTGTTTTGAAACTTTGATTGCTTCTAAGTTTGATTCACTAATCATCTTATTAATGAAAGCAATAATAATTTCTTCTTGTGTGAAGTTCTCTTTACGAAGACCTTCATAAGCGATATTAAAGAGTTTTCCTTGTTCATGATCATTCCATTTACGGATTTCACGAGCAAGTTGATCTACCATTAAGTCATTTAATTGTTCTTTAGTTGGTAGTGGTGTTTCAACGATTGTTGAATTTGATAAACGTTCGATTTGCTTAATTGCATAACGTTGTCTACGTGATACTAAAGTGATCGCAAGACCTTCTTTACCAGCACGACCTGTACGTCCAATACGGTGTACATAATATTCTAATTCTTGAGGTATATCGTAGTTTATCACTACATCCATACTGTCAACATCGATTCCACGTGCCGCAACATCGGTTGCAATTAACACAGAAACCATACCTTTTTTAAAACGGCCCATTACCATTGAACGCATTTCTTGTTTCATGTCACCATGTAACCCTAAAGCAGGGAATCCCGCTTTGTTTAATTGCGTTGTAAGTTCATCAACCATTTTTTTGGTATTACAGAATATCATTGTTCCACTTGTTTTATGCAATTGTAATAATTGAATTGTTAAATCAACTTTATCTCTTGATTCAACAGTGTAATAGATTTGTTTAATACGAGAAACAGTTAGATTGTTACGAGATAGTGTGATTCTTTCTGGTTCAACCAAAAATTTCTCGCTTAATTTAACGATTTCCTTAGGCATTGTTGCTGAGAAGAATGCGAATTGGCGTTCTTCAGGAAGGAATGAAAAGATTTCTTCAATATCCTCAATAAATCCCATATTTAGCATTTCATCAGCTTCATCCAAGACAATATGACGGCAATCATCTAAACGGATTGTCTTACGTCGAATATGATCCATTAAACGACCTGGTGTCGCAACTACAATGTCTGCTCCACGTTTAAGGTCTCTAATTTGTTTATCAATAGGGCTACCTCCGTATACACATGCGATGTTAACGCCTTGTTTATACTTCGAGAAACTTCTCATTTCTTCAGCCACTTGCATACATAACTCACGTGTAGGACATAGGATTAACGAATTTGTTCGTTTCTTATCTCCAGGTTGAGTCAAACTTAGCATTGGTAACCCAAACGCCGCAGTTTTACCTGTACCTGTTTGAGATTGAGCTAATAAGTCATGATTACCAAGCAACATTGGAATTGCTTGTGATTGTATATCTGTTGGCTCTTCGTAACCTTTTTCGATTACGGCTCTTACGATTTCTTCTTCTAATTCTAGTTCTTTAAATGTCATTAATTTTCCTACTTCTTTCAACACACCGTGATAGTATACCATTATCATCAACAAAAGTCATGGATTTACATCGATATCTCGTAATCATTTACAAGATACCGTTTACATTATATGTGTGATTATAAATACACAACGTTTATCATTAACGTTAAACTTTCACCGTTTACACAATTTAATAAAAACCTCTTGATGACGTATCATCAAGAGGTTTATGTTTAAAAATTAAGTTTAAGCATTACAGGACAATGATCACTTCCAAGAACTTGATCGAGAATATCTGCATCTTCAATGGCATTTCTTAATCGTTCAGAGACAACGAAATAATCGATTCTCCAACCCGCATTGCGACTGCGTGCATTAAAGCGATAACTCCACCAAGAATAACGATCGACTTCATTAGGATGCAATTCACGGAACGAATCAATAAATCCTGCATCGAGAAGATTGGTGAACTGTTCCCGCTCTTGATCGCTAAATCCCGGGTTCTTTCGATTCGCTGATGGATTTTTTAAGTCAATCTCTTTATGGGCAACATTTAAATCCCCACATAAAACCACCGGTTTTGACTCATCCAACATCTTTAAGTATTCTCTAAAATCATTTTCCCATTGCATACGATAATCAATGCGTTTCAACTCGGGTTGTGAATTGGGTGTATAAACACAAACTAGAAAAAAGTTATCATACTCACATGTGATGACACGTCCTTCAGCATTATGTTCATCTTCTTGAATTCCGTAGGTAACGTTAATCGGTTTAATACGCGTATAAACCGCGGTGCCAGAATATCCTTTTTTTTCTGCATAATTATAGTATGCGTAATAGCCTTCCGGATCGTAATCCAATTGACCCGCTTGCATTTTTGTTTCTTGAAGACAAAGGACATCTGTGTCCATCGCTTCAAAAATTCCTTCAAAATCTTTTTTCATAACGGCACGTAAACCATTAACATTCCACGAAATTAGTTTCATCATATCCTCCAAAGTTCACTAAACGGTATAAATTCTATTTTATTGCAATACTCTTTCGCTTTTTGACGATGTAATTTAATATCGCCTTGGTTTGTGTTCAGTAAGGTGTCCTTATCCATCATATATTGCACATAGAGCATTTTTTTCAGTAAATACCATGAAGCAATGGTTTGGTGAATGCGATCTGCTCGTCCTTGCGGATCATCACGAAGGCTTTGGTTGATATATTGAATATTTTCTTGACCTTTGGCAATCGCACTTTCAATGAGATGTTCCGTGTCACGATAATGACGGCGATCTTGTTCGCGTTGAAGTGATGCGATCGTTGGACGATCACTTGGTAATAGCTTCAACAACTCCAAGATGATCTCAGTTTCTTCAATTGGTAATACCAATACATTATGACGGTAAGCGCCTAAAATTCCTCCTTGTTCTGTTAAGCAATAGTAAATACCTTTCGCTTCAAGGTAATTACGATCGACAAGGATCAAAGCAAACTCTCGTTCATGCCCTTCACTATACAAAATTAAAGGCGCTTTAATATAACCTTTCGGAATTTTATGGACATCTTTATAGCGAATAATTTTATTCGCTACTAAATCTTTATTTATATGTATACGGACGTTTTCCAAAACACGTACGGAATCATCCATTTCTAAAACGTTTTCAAGTAATTCTTTATATTGAGCTTGATCACAATTTAGATAATCCTCGAGAAAACCATTAAATGTACAATCATGGCCCCCCTGGCGCTTATCTTTGATCTCACTCATAGCATAAACTAACCCCATAGTTTCCCCCTTTGTTTACTTCTATATCATGACATATTTATGGAAATTTTAAAAGACCCATACACTTCCACTCAATATCCCTTATAATTGATATTAAAGGGGGCTTTTTATGCACAAAATCATTGTTAGTAATCGAATCTTTCATGAAGATTTGAAGCACATCTTATTATCTGAACAAGAACATTATCTCGGGGTGGCGATCCGTGATTTTAAACTTGCGTTTTTTGAATCGGATACCCATCGTCGTTCTGTGGAAATCTCTGTGTTTAATCAACTGCAAACCTGTGATTGCCCACGTCTTCAAGAAGTCTTAAAATATCCCAAGACGATGCATGTTCTCATAGACTTACTCCAAGAATTATATTTGTACGGTTTAACACTTGATGCATGTCCTCGTAATACACCCTTACAAGAAGAAATATTTCAATGTTTATCTTTGATTGATCCTTTTCTTGAAAAGCCCGTTGTCAAAGATGGTGTTGATTATGAGGCGGTAGCCTATGGGTTATCCCATGCAGAGTATACGTTTTTAGCGCGTCATAACATTCCGTTTATTAAACCCCAATCACAATCACTTGAATCATTAGCATTTAAAGTTGCATTAAATCCCCGTAGTGAACTCGAAGCGGTCATTCAAGATATCATTCGTAATGGTTATCAGTCTGCAACCATCGCGGTTGCCAACCCAACAACAATGGAACCTCTAATAGAATCGATTTTTGAACGTTATGGTTATCCATTAAAATTACAAGACCGTCGTTTTGAACTGATGAAATCTCAATATCGAGCTTTGCTTGATTTTGCTTTTGACTCTAATATTCATCAATTAATTAAAGCGATTGAGTCCGGAGCTTTTGGCTTAAAACGTCGTGAAGATCTTGTAACTTATCTCAACCATTTTGAATTTGATCTTAGTGATGTCTTTGGCGTCTATGATTTATGTGAGGAAACAGAATCCTATCCGGATTTGTTTGCCCTTCAAAATCGAATTCAGGAAGATGTTGTGCTTTTACAAGCCACCCTTGCTTCGATAATGAATTTAGATTTTAAGGAAACGTTGATTGCCTGTTATAACGTCATCAAAAGTCATACACGCGGTGATTTAACCCCACTTTGTTCTTTACTTGAAAATCACTTAGGAGAATATCAGGAAGAAACCTATTTATTATTGTTGGAACATCTTGACGCACTTCAAATGCATCAACAGGTTAATGCCCCACTACGGATTGTTGATTATGGTTCATTGCCTTTAATCCCGCAAGACCACTTATACGTTGTGAATTTATCCGCTAAGAATTTTCCTTCAATTCGTTCACGGACTGGAATTATCGATGAGGCATACTTAAGCTCTATTAAAGGTTATCCACGATTAGATGAACGCACAAAATTTACACTTAACATGCAAAATCATATCTTTGACCACAATGCAAACATGACGTTGTCGTATAGTTCCGCTACCTATGAAGGAAAAGGCCAAGAAGTTTCCTACCCTGTTGAACAATTTGCTCACGCTAATGGGGTTGCGCTTGAGTCTTGGATTTTGACGCAAAATACCCATCGAAAAACGGTTAAGCATCGTTTAAGCCCTCATCTTGCAGAAAAGCTCTATTTAGAAGAAGGGAAATTAGTCGGTTCGATATCAGCATTTCAAATGTTTGTAAATAACCCTTATCAATTCTTTATGGAACGTGGATTAAAGATAAGAGAACCTGAAATTCTTAAATTTGATGCCCGAATTATCGGTACTGTTAATCATGCCGTGATGGAATATTACCACGATTGCAAAGATCTTGATCCTTGGACGGATGTACGGAAGGTATTTCCCATGACTCAACCACGTTATCGTATGATTTATGATCGAAATCAAGACTTAATGAAACAGAATCTTGATTTTATTGACGCCTCAATGGCAGATACAACCTTCCAAGTTGTATCCAAAGAACGTTGGTTCCGTGAAGAAACAATGTTTAAAGGAATCATTCTTCGCGGTATTATTGACCGTATTGATGAAAACGATCATTATGTACAAATTGTCGACTATAAAAGTTCTCAATTAGCGATGACCGCTGAAAGCGTTAAGGCTGGTACACAATTGCAATTACTTACTTATGCAATGATTGCGGAAAAAGTGTTCCAAAAAAAATGCCTTGCAGTATACTATTATGGATTTAAAAATCCAAACCTAACCGTTCCATCACTCGAGTATAAAGTTGCGAAAGGCGTTGTTTCAAAAGACGTTGATTTTGAGGCGGAATGGCTAAAATCGAAACGGTATCGCGGTTGGTTATTTGAACAACCACTTGACTCGTATGATTCCGCAATCTACTTTGGTGGATTACGAGAATCTAAGGATGGGGTGGTTACAACCTGGACTAAACCCTATGACATGAACAAAATCAAACCACTCCTTACTCAAGTTTACCAAACCATCTATTCGGATATCTTAAATGGCGTGTTGGATCCCGAGGATTCAAGTATTGAAATCGATAAAGATTTAGATTTAAAGAAAGAAGAGGAGGAAACGAAACATGACAACCTTTAATCCCCAGCAACAACAAGCCATCGAAGCATTGAATCAAAATGTAATTGTTTCTGCATCAGCTGGTGCTGGAAAAACTACCGTTTTGATTGCGCGTTTGATGAAGCGTATTATTAAAGATAATGTTCGAATTGATGAGGTGTGTGCGATGACCTTTACCGAAGCTGCCGCATCTGAAATGAAAACACGACTTCTTGCCGCGCTCAATGATGAGTATCGAAACAATGCATCCGACTTTATCGCTGAACAAATATCTTTGGTTGAGACTGCACAAATTTCGACAATCCATTCTTTCTGTCTCACCATCATTAAAAACTACGGTTATATCATCGGCGTCAACCCCTCCCGGGCTGACAACATTCTAGATGATGCACAAACGAAACTCTTACAACGTCAAGCAATGCGAGAAACCTTTGATATGTGGCTGCAAAATGACTACGAAAACCTTAAATATCTGTTAGATATCTTTTCTTCTAATCCACTTGACTATGCATCCTTAGAAACTGCAATTTACGATAATGCTACGTGGTTGATAAGTAAAAAAGATCCAGATTATGCAGTTCAAGCTGTTAAATCGCTTTATAGCGCTACCACATTTAACGATTTCCCTCAGGAATTCCAACAAATCTTTTTTAACTTTTACCAACAACAAGTTCATGAAATCATAAAAGATGTACAGGCAATTATTGCGATTTCTGATGAATCCTATGACCCAAATGACAAAAAAGGGAAAAAATACTTCGAGCAAAGTACCATGTTGCTTCAAGTTCTTGAAGGCCTTGGTAATCTCAAAACATTAATTGATCAAAACGACATTCGCTTTTACGACCAAATTCCAACTGCTTGCAACTTCAAAGTTATCGCAGACACCAAAAATGATGTTTACACCGAACAACGAAAACGCATTGAGAAAACTGTTAATCGAATTTTTGAAAACTACATGCCTTTGAATGAACATTTCCAATTATTAAATAATCAATTGGAAACCGTATCACTTTTAATTCAGATGACACAAGATTACTTGAATACCTTTTCATCCCTTAAAGAAGAAGAAAACTGCTTAGATTTCAATGATTTTGAATCGATGGCGTTGCAAATTTTGAATGAAAATAACGGTGAAATATCTGAATTGGTAAAACATAAATATAAAGAAATTATGGTTGACGAATTTCAAGATACCAATGAATATCAAGATGAGATCATTACTAAAATATCAACAGGGAATAATATTTTTAGAGTTGGTGACATCAAACAGTCCATTTATCGATTCCGAGGGGCCAAGCCAAATATCATGCAGAACTTAATGCTTGACGACTCGACTCAGAATCTATATTTAAGTTTTAACTATCGTTCAAAAAAAGATATTGTTGAATACAACAACTTTGTGTTTGATAAACTCATGAACTTAACATTTGGAATTACCTATGATGAGCACGACCATGTAAATGTGGGGATTCCCTCTCAAAGTGAAGATACACATCCCGTAGAAATTCATATCATTGAAAAACTCGATAATCGTTTTAAGAAAACATCTGATCAACTTCGTGCACAGCATATTGCACAAGAGATTATTAACTATCATAATCAAGGTTATCGCTTTAAAGATATGGTAATTTTAGTTCGATCACACGCAAGTAAGGGTTATCTTAAAGAAGCATTTGAGGAATACAATATTCCTCATTATATTGATGATCAAAGTGGTTTCTATAAGTCCGAGATTATTGCTTCTGTTGTCGCATTATTAAATTACGCAACAACATTCCATGATTTTTATCTTGTTCCTGTGCTCACATCACCGTTTTATAACTATTCCGATGATCAAATCGCATCGCTTAAACTTATGGATGCACCAAGTATTCGTAAAGCACTGGAAATAGAAAATCCCGAACTCTACATGTCCCTTGAGACCATGGTTTTATCGTGGCGATCTAAAGATCTTATCTCAATTATTCAAGAAATTATTCAACTCAATGATGTCTATAATAAAACGCTATCCTTACAGGATAAAACAAATCTGGACTTCCTCCTTGAAAAAGCAATTCAATACCAAGCATCTTCAGTTCCGACTTTACAGGGATTTGTACGCTTTGTTGCGGAGTTTAAGGACGATACCAGTAGCGAAGCTTCACCACTGAATAAAGATGAAGATATTGTAACTGCAATGACCATCCATCAATCCAAAGGATTACAATTTCCAATTGTATTCTTGTGGGGTATGGGACGTCATGCTGTGCGTGACCACAGTGATATTTTACTTAATGACGATGCCTTTGGGATTGGATTGAATCATGTTGAATTACCGATGCGCTTTGTTTCTCGCAATTTAATTCGAACTGTTATGGAAATAAAACAAGATAATGAAGAGATTGAAGAAAACCTTCGTCTTCTCTATGTTGCACTCACAAGACCCCAGAAACACCTTATTCTTGTTGATGTAGTCAAGGAATATCAACCCGCTTCTTTAGATTACCAATTACTTAGAAATCATAAGCGAAAAGTTGATTTATTACTTGCTGCAAGTCCTCACAACACCATTTTACGTGTTATTGACGGAATGGAACTCACAGAAAACAGTCTTAATCCGATTAGCGAAGATGAAGGAGCCACAGTTTTCACTGAGAAACTGACCCTATCTTTTGATCAAGAGGAGCCGATAACTCCTAAAAACCGTGATTTAAATTTCGATAAGTCCTTTGAGTTTGCTACCGGATTTGGGTCTACCCTGCACGAAGCCATTGAAAAACTTCCGCACCGGATTTGGACCGATGCAGATCTTAAAGATTTCGAACCAAAATTCAAACGGAGACTTCAAGCATATAACGAGCATCCATTTACTCAAAAGCTCTATAGATATCCACACATCTATCATGAAATGCCTTACTTAATTGAAGGGGATGCGGGTGTTATTGATTTTTATGTGTACAATGAAACCGAACTAATTCTTGTGGACTTTAAAAGTGATCATGCTTCTTTAGATATTATTGTAGAACGTTATGAAGATCAGATTAAAGCATATAAAAAAGCCCTCGGTATAATCTACCCAGAGCTTTTAATTAAAACATATATCTACAGTTTCCATTTAAATCATTACATACCTTGTTTGGATTCATAAATTAAATCCATCATATGCTTGATATTACCTTGACCCGCAAAGCGTGTGTCATCCGAGAAATCCTCTGTTATGGGCATCCATAATAGTGGATTTTTTTCTGGAACGAGAACGACTTCTCGGTTGAGGTAACCGTAAAATACTTGCAACTCGATACCGTCTTCAAAATATTGTGTAAAAAACAACGGTTTGATTTCGATATCATTTACGGTTATTCCACTTTCCTCGAAAAGTTCTCGATAGGCACCCTCGATATCGGATTCTCCTGGATTCTTTTTGCCACCAACAAAGTTATAGAGTCCCTTATAAGGATTCTTTTGTCGATGACACATCAAAACGTTTTCGGCCTTTCGGTCGAAAACGATAATGAGATTAACTTTAAGAAATGTTTGACTAGTCATTGAATAAATCAAAGAGTGTACTTACAGGAGTATGTAATTGAATCGCTTCAATTGCTTTCGCAAGCATATATCCAACAGAAATCTCTTTAATTTTTGGCTCTTGACGTGCTTCTTCTTTTAAAGAAATTGTATTTGTAATCAATAGTTCTTTAATGTCAGAATTTGAAATGCGTTCAATTGCCGGTCCTGAAAGAATACCATGTGTACATGCACAATAAACTTCTTTAGCACCTTTTTCATATAACATGTTGATTCCACCCATGAGTGATCCAGCGGTATCAACCATATCATCAATAACAACGGCAATTTTACCATCAACATCACCAATTAAGTTCATTGCTTCCGCAACGTTTGGTTTTGTACGACGTTTATCGATAATTGCGATTGTTGAGTTTGGAATTGTGTCTGAAAGACGACGCGCACGAGTTGCTCCACCGTGGTCTGGGGATACAACAACAACTTCATCTTGGAAGTTTTTATTTCTATAGTATTGACCAATCATTGCGACTGCAGTGAGGTCATCTGTAGGAATATCAAAGAATCCTTGAATTTGTGGTGCGTGCAAGTCTATTGTCACAACGCGGTCTGCTCCGGCTGTTTGTAATAGATTTGCCATCAATTTTGAAGTAATTGGTTGACGTGCACGAGCCTTACGATCTTGGCGTGCATATCCATAATATGGCATTACAATCGTAATTTCTTCTGCAGATGCACGCTTACATGCGTCAATCGCAATAAGAACTTCCATATATGTCTCACTTACTGGTGAACTTGTAGATTGGATAATGTAAACATGTTTTCCACGTACAGAAACAAGTGGTTCGATTAAGATTTCGCCGTCTGCAAAATGACGTACATCAATCTTACCGCGCTCTAAATCTAAATGCTCACAAATCTCATCTGCTAGTTCTACGTTCGACGATAACGCAAAAATAACTGTATTGTCTTTCATTTCTTCTCTCATAGTCTTTTATTTACCCTCTTTATTCTTGTATTTCGCACCATATCCAGGTTTGTTTTCCTGACGAGGCCGTGCAATAGCCATCTCCCCATCAGCAACATCGCCATTAACGGTCGATCCTGCCGCCACCACTGCATTTTCCCCTATAGTAATTGGCGCGATTAGGTTCGCATTGCTTCCGACAAATGCGCCATCGCGTACTTCAGTTTGATATTTCTTCTTGCCGTCATAATTTACGGTTACAACGCCACAGCCAATATTAACTTTATTTCCAATTATTGCGTCACCTAAATATGTCAAGTGTGCACAGTTTGAATATTCTCCAAATCGAGTGTTCTTAAACTCAACATAGTTTCCAACTCGAGCATGAGAACCCACAACGGAATTCATTCTAAGGTGTGATGACGGTCCCAATGTTACAAAATCTTTAACTTCACTGTTTATAATGCGAGAAGCATCAATTGTGGAATTTTCACCAACAATTGCATTTTCAAGCCAACAGTTAGGTAAGAGCGTAGTTCCTGTCCCAATAGTCGTATCACCATAAATATGATTATTAGGATAGATCGTTACATCTTCCGCAATTTGAACATCCGTTCCGATGTACGTTGATTGTGGATCCATAATGGTTACTCCATTCGCAAGATGCTTCGCATTGACGCGTGCCTGTAACCACTTATTAGAGATATTAAGTTGCATTCGATCATTTACACCTAAAAATTCTTGGTGATCTGATACACGTAAAGACTGAATCGAATGACCATTCTTCTTCAAAATCTCTACAAGTCGAATGAGATTAATTTCTTCAGTAACTTCTTCGTCACGAATCTCTGGTAAATATTTAAAAAGTAACTCATTGTTTACACAATAGATACCTAGACTGATTTCTGTAATTGACACTTCGGATTCTGTCAAATTACGGTAATCGATAATCCGATCAATGTGTCCTTGGTTATCGCGTACAATACGACGATAAGTCCCAGGATTTTGTAATTGTGCAGAGATAACCGTTAAATCATGCCCCTCATGCTGTTCATAGATATGATTTAGCGTCTCTGGCTGAATTAATGCACAGTCTCCAAACACTAAGAGTGTCGAACCTTCTTTTCCATGAAGTTGCTGTGCTTGCAATACAGCATCTCCAGTTCCAATTTGTTCACTTTGGAATGCATATTCAACACGATCACCCAAGTAAGATTCTACCTGCTCATTTTGGTGTCCTGTAACAACTACAATTTTATCGGTATTAACCGCTTCAAGATGATCAACTAAATGACCAATCATAGGCTTATGAAGTATTTCATGCATAACCTTGTTTCGATTTGATTTCATTCGGGTACCTTTACCCGCAGCTAAAACAATTGCATATTTCATTGTGACCGCCTCCGCAACCATTTTAACACATTTCAAACTGTTTCATTCGGTAAAACCGTCATATTTCATAAAAGTAAATGTAAAGTATGGGTGATATGTCCCTAAACATGTGTTTTTAAATCAACTTTCAAGAAATAATCATAAAAAAAAGAGTTCTTTGTGAAAACAAGAACTCAGATTAATCTTCTGTTTTTAAAATCTTTCCATATTTTATAAAGGGATAATCTAAAACGAGCGCCTCATATGCCTCCATGACTTTTTCCTTTTGATTGGATAGACCATAAATGGATGTTCCGCTACCGCTCATACAAACGCCTTCAAGCCCTTGTTTTTCAAGGATTCGCACAACTTTTTTAAGCCGTGTATTGCGTTTAATAACAGGGTGTTGAAAATCATTATGTGTATTCGCAACTAAAGCCTTATAATCATTGACATCAATTGCCTCGAGACAACGATTAAACATCTTTAAGTCTGTAAAGTCTTTAAAACGTTTTAAAAACGACTTTGTGCTCACTCCAAAGCTGGGTTTAATGAGTAGGTAATAGAGATCCATATCTAAATCTAAAGGGGTTAAGATATCGCCAATTCCCTCCACAACCATGGGTTGATTAAAAAGACAGTAGGGCGTATCTTCATCGATTTGACGTGCAATATCAATCAACGCTTGATTTGTAAGGTTTAATTGATACATCTCATCAATCATTCGTATGACACAAGCGGCATCAGCACTACCGCCACCAAGACCTGCTTGTGCAGGTATGTTTTTAACGATTCGCACTTTAAAATTATCTTCGAGATTAAATTGACGTTTCATAATCATGAGTGCTTTAAAAACAGTATTTCGTTTATCATTCGGTAAATATGTTTTATCCGTTTCGATGTGCATGGTGTCATGCTTCTCAAGATAAACCATATCAAAAAGATCAATAGGGACGATAATGTTCTTGAAGTGAAGCATGTTATCGACCCTTTTTTCTGCGTGCAAATAGAGTGTTATCTTTGCATACGCTTTTTTACGCATATAAAGCTCCATAAAGACGGAGATAGTCCTCAAACGTTAAGTAATCCGCACGAATGTTTGTTTCAAGCCCTAGCGACTCTAAAACACCCGCATAATCAACATCTTTATCAATCGTTTTTAAATTATTCACTAATGTCTTACGTCTAAACTGAAAACACTTCTTAACAAATTCAAAGAATATTTTCTCATCATACGGCATTGTTTGATGTTTCGGTGTGAGTTTAATGACAATACTTTCCACACCCGGTCTTGGATGGAACGATTCCTTAGACACTTTTAAAACCGTCTTTACATCAAAATAATATTGCATTTGAATCGAAAGAGAACTGTAATCTTTTGTTTGTGGACTTGCGCCAAGACGATCTGCAATCTCTTTTTGAACCATAATCGTCATTGCAACAATATCCAACTCCATCAATCTAAAAAGAATTGGGGTTGTGATGTAATACGGTAAATTCGCGCAAACCGTAATGGGTTCTGTATACATACTTAAATCCGCTTTTAAAAAATCTTGATGAATGACCTTCACATTATCGTATTCCTCAAGTGATTCGTTTAAGATTTCAACCATGTGAGGATCAATTTCATAAGCAACGACGTGATCATATGTTTCCGCGAGTTGTTGCGTCAAAGCTCCTAAACCCGGACCAATCTCCAAAACAGTCCCACCCGCACCACTTTGTGATGCAATATTACGGACAACAGAAGGATCAATGATAAAATTTTGTCCAAAGTGTTTCTTTGCGCGTCGTTCATAGCGACGTAGTAATTCCATACTTACGGAATAGTTAGCGATTGTTTTCATAATTACTCTCTTTCAAAACCATTAGGCAGTCTGCTTTCGTAATATTAAGCATATTTAGATATTTCAGGCATGATTTCGCATTTGACTTAGGAAAACGAAATGCCTCCGACAACAAATCACGACGCAATGCACTATCACTTGCGCCACTGAGTCCCAAAGATTGGAATTCCTGAAGCGTTAAGGATTGATTGTTTAATGAAAAAGTAGAGCATGTACTTAATGCCTCAACGATATCATCACAGTCTGCATGTTCAATGCCTACTTTTTGTTTCTTTTTTGTTTGTAAGACATGAAGCGATGCATGCTTGCATATTCCGACCGTCTCAATAATACGACGTCGAATCATTTCACCAGGCCCATCCGGATCGGTAAACACAATAATCCCGCGTTCTTCATTCAATCTTTTACATAATGCCAAGAAATCTGCTGACATGTGTGTGCCACTGGACATAATAACATCGGCATCAACACATTTAAGGATTTTTTCCTTGTCATGCTTTCCTTCTACAACAATTACTTCTTGTATCTTTAGTTTGTTCATGGGTCAATTATATCATGTTTTAAAAACAAAAAAAACCGAGTATACTCGGTCTTTGTGGATAGGACCTTTGGCTACTTAAGACCCTATCATAAGCTTTAACAGCCGTTACCCACACTTATAATTTCAACATGAGCATTCTGTACAGATCCTTGGGTTACACCCATATTGGTTTCTGTACCCACAAACAGGTCAATTTTTGACCCTTGAATGGCACCACCACGATCTAATACAATTGCGCGGAACGGTACATTGTACTCAATTCCTTTACCACTTACTGTGTGGTTTGATATCTCAACGATCGAGCACATTGGAATTGAGCTTGATGTTGCAATGATGTAATATCCGTTATATGTAATTCCTGGCAACCAAGAACCATCGCCTTGTTGCACTGCTGTAGTACTTACACGAACTCCGGCAGCTGTACCACCTTCGCCCGCACTGTTCATATTACAGCCATCACAGTCAACGCCATATCGAGTAATACGGCTTGCTTCATAGTAAGCACCTGCTTGAGCCTTTTGACCCCCTTCGTAAAGCGTAGGGGTTGTTGGCTCGATAACAGCCGCTTCAGGAATTTCAACACGTGATAACAATTCGTCTTTTATGTTATATGTTTCTTTGTATTTTGTTGTTTTTGTACCACGTACACCATCTTGTGTCTTCGCATAGATCCAACTGGCTCCACCCGACACAACCTCAGAAGCTTCGCGTTCTTCAACACCAGGCTCTTCTAAATCTTCAATTTTTTCGCTTATTTTAAACCTATAAGGTTCATCGCTATTTTCAGCGATGTCATTTAGTACTGGATAGGTAATATCCACATTGGCATCCGCATTCACGGCACACCCACTAATGATTGTTACCATGACCACCATGTAGATAATCACTAAGTATTTCTTCATTAAAATGTCTCCTTTCAAAAAAGACTTGAGAAGAATAGCATAAGAATATTTGTTTGGCAAATAATTTTACGTTTCGCTTGTTTGTGAAGACATTGTGAAATTAAAAAACTCACTATCTAAGTGAGTTTCCGAGTTATCTTTTGAATTGTGTGAAATTATGTGATTATCCAAATATTTCTTGCATCTTGGTATTTTTCTTTAGTGGCTTAATTAAGAAAATACCCGGAACAAATGTTGCGATAAATTCACCTAAAAATACCCATCCCATAGCCGGTAAGTACGGAACATTGAGAACATAACCTAACATTGCGCCAACGATAATTCCGTTCACAAGAGCTGGCCACACAAGAGCCAAATGATCATCTTTTGTAATACTCATTAAGAAACAGGTGATTGCCGTTGCCAATGTACCAAAAATGACATCCAGAATCCCCGCATCACTCACAAAATTCGCGAGTAAACAACCAATTATTAATCCATAAGCATGTTTTCGATTAAATAGAACTAAAATCAACATCACTTCTGAAATACGAACTTGCATAAAGCTATATGAAATCGGTTTTAGAAGCACGGTAACTGCGATATAAACTGCCGCAATTAATGCCTCTAAGGCTAAATCTTTTGTTTTCATATTATTACCTCTCTTCATTTCGTTTGTATTATATCATAAGTCTTTCAAATTAATTTTATAAATTGTGCATTTCACGTTTTATTGAATTTATATTTTTTGATCTAAAAGGTGCTAATTATTTCAATTTTTCTAACCTTATATATAGGGCAATATATTTTGTGTAAAAATCTTGCGCTTTTAGAAGGGAATACCCCCTGCTTTTTTTGAAAAAATATTTCACTATTTTAATGAAACGCTTCTTTTACTCATAACTTTTTTTTATTATAGAACGCGTATTGTAATTCAAACTTGATGCAGTTTATCGAAATATCTTTTGGATTAAGTTAAATTTTGTTTTTCGGTAAGGTGGATACATCACTGATAGTGGTATTGCACTTGATTTCATAATTGATTTGCAGTTTGAAAAAACTTCAAAACTCGAAAATCCATGATAGGTTCCTATGCCAGAATTTCCAATACCTCCAAAAGGCAGTGCATCATTCACAAGATGTAAAATTGTATCGTTGATGCAGCCACCACCAAATTGAATGCGATTTAAAATGGCGTCTTGTTCTTCAAAAGATTCAGTGAACATATATAAGGATAATGGTTTGGGATTTTTTTCGATGATTGAGTACGCTTCTTCCAGTGTATCAAATGAAATAATGGGGAGAATCGGTCCAAAAATTTCAGACTCCATTGCAGGTCCCTCCGCATGGTTTAGGGATAGCAAGGTTGGTTCAATAAATGTTCCATCCGTCTTGCCACCAAATACAATATCTTGTTGATGGGCTTCAATTATCTTTTTAAGTCGTTCTGCGTGTTTTAAGTTCACGATCCTTCCATAATCTTCGTTATTTTGATAATCATCCCCATACATGGCTTTAATTGCTTTGATAAGTGCTTGTGTTAGGGCCGCTTCGTTCTTTTTTGAGACAAGGATATAATCCGGTGCAACACATGTTTGGCCATTGTTTAAAAATTTCCCCCATGCAATTCGTTGAGCACTTAATGTAATATTTGCATTTTGGGTTACCACACAAGGACTTTTCCCCCCTAACTCTAAAATTACCGGTGTAAGATGTTCTGCAGCATGTTGCATCACGATTTTTCCAACCTGCGTGCTCCCGGTGAAGAAAATAAAGTCAAAGGGATGTTTGAGTAATGCTTGATTCACCGTCACATCCCCTTCCACGACCGCAATATAATCTTCAGAAAAAAATTCTGATATCATAGTATGTATTACGCTTGAAATTTTGGGTGTCAGTTCGGATGTCTTGATGATCGCGGTATTTCCCGCTGCAATCGCTCCTACAAGGGGCACAAGAACGAGTTGTAAGGGATAATTAAAGGGCCCTATGATCAATGTATTTCCTAAAGGCTCATACATTTTATAGCTTTTTCGTCCCACTAAAACCATGGGTGTTTTAACCCTTTGAAGTTTCATCCATTGCCCAAGATTTTTTTGCGCATCGCGAATGGATCGATATACCACTGCAAGTTCGGTCGTATATACCTCCATTTCAGGTTTTGCTAAATCGATTTTAAATGCATCATAAATCTTGTTTTCATATGCCTTAAGTGCCGTTTCAAGTGTATTTAATGCATCTTTTCTAAATGCAATTGGTTTTGTATTTTGTAAATTAAAATATCGTTTTTGCTTTTCTAGTAGGTTCATAGAATCACACTCCTTATGTACATCATAAGTCACTCAATGTGAAATGTTAAATGAATTGGTTGACAAATATTACATTTTGGAACATAATAATGAAAAGCAATGAAAAGGAAAGTAAGTACGTGAAAAGTTTTACAGAGAGTCTGTATTGGTGAGAGCAGATGAATGGAAGCGTACTGAAAATGGCCTTGGAGCTGTGTAGTTGAATTCGAAAGATTTAGGCTACGCCGGGAGCGCCCGTTAAAGCGATAGAGTTTGATAGAACTTGAAGAGGTTAATATCCGTGAGGTATTAATAAATTAAGGTGGTAACATGAGCACGCTCATCCTTTGGGATGGGCGTTTTTTATTTGTCAGGAGGAAGTCTATGAAAAAGAATATTGAATCTGCAGTACTCAAACGCATCGATCATTATAAAGAAATCGCATTGGATCTTCATGCACATCCGGAAATATGTAATGAAGAGTTCTATGCTTGCAACTGTTTAAGCACGCTCTGTACTCAAGAAGGGTTTAACGTCACGGTTGGGGTTGCCGGACATCCTACAGGATTTGATGCCCGTTATCAAGCACAGAAAACCGGCCCAGTTATTGTCTTTCTTGCGGAGTATGACGCATTACCCGGTATTGGACATGCCTGTGGGCATAATCTCTTCGGTGTTACATCAATCCTTGCCGCAACTGCCCTTAAATCACTCATTGATGAGGTCGGTGGTGAAATTCGTATTTACGGTACACCTGGAGAAGAAGGCGGAACCAATGGAAGCGCCAAGGCAAGCTTTGTCCGAGATCATTACTTTGATGATGTGGATGCAGCACTTTGCGTCCATCCCGGTCACTTACACAGCCTCACGGTTGAAACCCTCGCAAATGACCCCGTAGATGTTGCGTTTTTTGGAAAACCCAGTCATGCGGCTGCAGCGCCTGAATTAGGAATTAATGCTCTTGAAGCGCTTATTCAAGTTTTCAATGCAAGTAACGCAATGCGTCAACACCTACCTAAAGATGTCATGATCCACGGTATTATTACCGATGGTGGTGTCGCGCCTAATATAGTTCCTGAATATGCGAAAGGACGCTTTTACCTCAGAGCAAATACCCGCTCCACACTTCGCGATGTTTATACTCGCTTTGAAAATATTGTAAAAGGGGCAGCGTTATCGACTGGATGTGAATATGAATTTGGCTTATTCCAAAATGCTGTCGATGATACAATTATTACCCCTTCATTTGATAACCTCTACCTTAAACACCTTCAAGATTACGGTCATCATGTTGTAAGTCGCGATGGTTCCACATTTGGATCCAGTGACGTTGGGAACGTAAGCTATGTTGTCCCTACAATTCAGCCAACCATAAACATATCCGATACTTTTATCGCTGGTCACAGTCCTGAATTTAAAGCAGCAGCGTGTAGCCCTCAGGGACTTGAATCCATTCAACTTGGAGCCCAACTGCTCGCACTGACAGCGCTTGATTTAATTTTAAGTCCTGATCTCTTACAGGCAATAAAAAAAGAACACCAAGAAAGGATTTCGAATCAATCATGATTAAACTACAAAACATCAACAAAACATTCCAAACAAACGATCGAACGGTTCATGCACTTAAAAACGTCTCTCTCGAAGTTGGTAAAGGTGAAATCTTTGGCGTTATTGGATTTAGTGGTGCCGGCAAGAGTACGCTTGTACGTTGCATTAACTTACTTGAACACCCAACCTCTGGAGACGTCATTGTAAATGGTACGCTTCTTAATCCCAATCTGACAAAGGCGAATGCTAAAACAAGACATCTCCAAAACCAACAATTACGTAAGCAACGCAAAAAAATTGGTATGATCTTCCAACAATTTAATCTTATGCGATCGCGAACAGTGTTCCAAAACATTGCCTTTCCCCTTAAAGACCAAAAACTTTCAAAAGCAGTTTTAAATCAAAAAGTAACAGGCCTCCTAGAACTTGTAGGTCTCCAAGACAAAGCAAACGCATATCCCAGCCAGCTATCAGGTGGTCAAAAACAACGGGTAGGGATTGCCCGTGCGCTCGCTAATGATCCCGATATTCTACTCTGTGATGAAGCAACCAGCGCATTGGATCCACAAACGACAAAAACGATTTTAAAACTTTTAAAGAAAGTAAATAACACTTTAGGAATTACGATCGTAATTATTACTCATGAGATGGATGTTGTGAAAGATATTTGTGATCGTGTTGCGGTCATGGAAGATGGGGAAGTAAAAGAGGTTAATACGGTCAAAGATATCTTTGCGAATTCTTCTGCACAAATTACCAAAGATTTTGTGGATACAACTACAAATACGCTTGAAACCATTGAACTCTTTAAAACAAATCCAGAAATTTTAGATTTAAAAGCGGACCAAAGTCTTGTACGCATTGACTTTATTGGTTCAAATACACGTGAATCCGTGATTTCAGAGATATCACAGCAGTTCAATGTTAGTGCAAGCATCATACATGCCAATGTCGAAATCGTTCAAAATGAAATTGTGGGTACCATGCTCGTTATTTTATCTGGATACCGTAAATTGGAAGCATTAGAAAATCTACGAAGTCGCAACATCAATGTGGAGGTTATCGAAAATGATTAACAATCTTGTCCCAAATCTTATTCAGTATTGGCCTGAATTTATCGAAAGCATTAAACAAACCTTATACATGCTTACCAAAGCAGGAATCTATTCCATCCTTGCGGGTCTTTTCTTTGGTGTCATTCTTGTATTAACGCGCGAGGACGGTTTAAAACCCAATCGGTTGATCTATAGTGTTCTTGATACTTTTGTAAATATCTTTCGCTCGATTCCATTTGTAATCTTACTCACGGCACTGATTCCAATCACAAAAATTGTTTCCAACACCGCGATCGGTGTTGAAGGTACCATCTTTCCCCTAGTCGTCGGATGCACACCTTTCTTCGTTCGACAGGTCGATTTAAGTTTATCTGAAATCGACCGCGGTCTCATTGAAGCGGCACAATCCATGGGTCTTTCAACCTTACAAATTGTTATACGGGTTTATTTAAGGGAAAGCATCCCTTCTCTTGTTCGCTCTACAACCATCACACTCATCAGTCTTCTCGGACTTACAACACTGGGTGGTGTTGTTGGTGGAGGGGGATTGGGGGATTACGTCATCCGCTATGGTCATAATAAATATAATACTGACATTTCGATTGTAGCAGTTCTTGTAATTCTTATTTTTGTATCAGTAATTCAATCAGTCGGTAATTTCATTATAAAGAAAACATCACATTAAGGAGAAACTTATGAAAAAAATACTAATCTTATTTGTTACATTATTAACACTTGTTGGTTGTGGTTCCAAACCTAAATCAAATGTCGTACGTATCGGACTTCATGGTGGCGACCAAACAAAGAGTTGGAATTATGTTGTGGAGCAAGCCGCTCAGGAAGGTATCAACATCGAACTGGTTTATTTCTCAGACTATCCTCAACCCAATGCAGCTCTAAATTCTAAAGAAATTGATATGAATGCATTCCAACACCACATTTACTTAGAAGATGAGAGCCAACAAAACGGCTATGAACTCACAGCGGTTGCGGATACATTCTACTCACCACTTGGTCTTTACTCTCGTTCGATTAGCGACCTTTCAGAATTAAAAGAGGGTGATAAAATTGCCATTCCAAGTGATCGAACAAATGGGGCACGTGCATTACAATTACTTCAAACACACGGACTCTTAAAATTAAACGATGCGAAACTTCCTGATAAAAAAGATATCATTGAAAATCCACATAATTTTGATATTTTTGAATTAGAAGCATCAAACCTTCCTGGAGCGCTCGCAGAAGTTCCCCTTGCAGCAATTAACTCTGGAATTGCGGTTGATGCAGGATTTACGCCGAATCGCGATGCTTTAAAACTAGAAACCCTAACCGAAGAGAATGCAGACTATGTAAACCTCATTGCAATTCGTACAGAAGATAAGGATCGCGATGATTTAAAACGTATTGTGGAACTGTATAAAACAGATGCTGTGAAGGCGTTAATTATTGAAGAAACAAGTGGTGCTTCAGTCCCTGTATTCTAAAGGGAAGTAAGTCTCAGATGCGTGTAATAATTAAGTTGATACCAAATCAAAAAACATTTATATCTGATAGCACTACGATACCCAAGATTATGGATGCGTTCGACATGATTCCCATGAACGTATCCTTTTTTGTTTTGTTTTGCGCTTCATTTTTTTAGACACCAAAAAACACCGATGACGTTTAACGAAATATTTACACAATCGTGTTTTATTTAGTGTTAACGTCATCGATGTTTTTTTGTGGAATTCCTTTTTATCGCTTAAAGAGTTGCTTATAGTTTTGATGAATTTGTTTTCGAACTTCTTGTGGTGTCAAATCCTTCAGTTCCCCTATTTTCTCGCCAGTATAACGAACAAAAGCCGGCTCATTGCGTTTTCCACGTTTCGGTACTGGTGCCAAATAAGGCGAATCTGTTTCAGTTAAGATGCGATCTATTGGCGCGATATTTAAAACATCACGAACATTTTGACCGTTTTTAAAGGTGAGAATACCACCAACACCGATATAAAATCCCATATCAAAAAGATGTTGGGCATTCTCAACTGTATCACTGTAACAGTGTACAATTCCGGATGCTGCTGCAGGATGTGTTTTAAGAATAGCAATGACATCATCCATAGCATTTAGTTCCCCATTCCGAACATGAATCGCAATAGGCTTACCCGACCCATTCGCAATCGCAATTTGTCTTTTAAAGATTTCTTTTTGTTCTTCTCTGTTTGAATCATCCCAATAATAATCCAAGCCAATCTCGCCCACACAAACAACTTGGGGATGATTGATGTAGGTCATCATCTTTTCAAGTTCTTCTTCTTTTGAATCCTTCACATCACAAGGATGAATTCCAATCGCTAAATCAAACATCTCAGGATTTGTTTTTGTTTTTTCAAGTGCATCTTCAATTTCCTTTACCGATCCGCAGATAATGCATATTTTATCAATACCTTCGGCCTTCGCATTCATGACCAATGCTTCAAAAGATTCAACCAATCCTTTGGAGGCAATGTGGGCATGCGAATCAATCCAACCATATTCCATTTTCATACTCCTAACTTATGATACGAAAGGCTCCGTAAGGAGCCAAAATTTATTTACCCAGACAGAAACGCGCAAAAATTTCATCAAGCACATTAATGTCCTTCTTCGGTTTAATAATTGAAGCAAGTTCTACATACGACTCATTTAAATCAATCGTTACTAAATCGAGCTCCATTCCAAATTCCAACGCCTCAATAGCACGCTGCATTGCGAGATAACTCTTTTGTACCTGCGCAATATGACGTTCATTTGACAGTGTGGGTTTCGATAAGGCTTTCGTATGTTCGACATACCGCATATTGATTTCATCAACGAGTTCATGAACATCTGCCTCTAAAGCACTGACGTATAGACCATCGGGAGCTCGCTCTACAAGATCTTTTTTGTTGTATACAATAATGCGTTCTTTGTGCTTAGTTGCTTCTAATAACTCAAGATCTTCTTGATCTCTGGGTTGCGATGCATCAAAAACAACAATGACAAGTTCGGCAGTTTCAAGCGCTTTTCGACTTTTTTCAATTCCGATTTGTTCAATGCGGTCACCGGTATCACGTAAGCCTGCTGTATCAATTAAATGAAGAGCTACATTCTCCAACCGAATCCAACCTTCGACCAGATCACGTGTTGTTCCGGCTATTTCCGTAACGATTGCCTTATCTTCTTCAAGAAGGACATTAAGGATACTTGATTTACCAACATTGGGCTTTCCAAGGATAACCGTCTTGACCCCTTCTTTCATGATACGACCACTTTGCGATTCTTTTAGAATTTTTCCAAGATCTTTTAGAAATTCTTTTGCATCCGGGAGAATTACCGCTTCTGTTAAGACCTCCACATCATCATACTCAGGATAGTCGATATTTACTTCAATATTGGCAATCATTTGGATTAAACGTTCAAGTAATGGCTCAATTAATTTACGTACATTTCCTTGGACCCCAGAAATTGCAAGTTCTTGCGCAAACTCATTTGGAGCTTGAATCAATTCCATAACTGATTCTGCTTGCGAAAGATCAATACGTCCATTAAGGAATGCACGTTGGGTGTATTCGCCTGGTTCTGCCATCCGTGCGCCTACAGACAGACAAAGACTTAATATTTTTTTGGTCACTAAAACACCACCGTGACAGCTTATTTCAACAACATCTTCTCGTGTATAAGTTCGAGGCGCTCTAAAAACACTGACGAGTACCTCATCAACAACTTGTTTGTTCACAGGGTCAATAATATGACCGTAATGAACGGTGTGTGAATCGACTTGTTCAAGATCCCGAGAGAATATCTGATTCACGGTTTCTATGGCATCGACTCCACTTATTCTTAAAACATTGATGGCACTTTCTTGCAGTGCCGTTATAATTGCTACTATTGTATCTGTTATCATACGCATATTATAGGTAAAAAAAAGAGAATGCGCAATGAATTCTCTTTTTTAATCGTGTTTTAGGGATTCAAGTGTCTCGCGAACTTGCTCAACAGCGTTTTCCTGAATTTCAATGATTTCCGCTCCATTTGCATATGCAATTTCACGCAAATCAGTTGCGACTGCGGTAAAACGTGACGCACCAATCACAAGAAAGATATCATCTTCTCGTAAAGCATCAACTTTTTCATACGCACGTCGATAATTAGGTGCCGGATCGCCATATAAGACGGGTTTATTAAAAAGTTTATCTGCATATGCAAGTTCACTTTCATTGGGCATGGTCCCGTGTAACGCAATTGGTGTACTTCCAGCTTTCTCATGTAAGCCATCAATGTTCATCGTGATAATAGGAATCTTGTATTCCGCCAATGCAAAATGAGCATCATTGGGTTCCGCTTTTTGAATCATATAATACATTTCTGAAATTGTTTCGCAATATGTTTTCGGATTTTGTGTCGCAAAGCTACGATGCAAACGATCTCGAATCTCAGGTTGTTCCATAAACGTATTAATTCCGGATGCTTTACTAATTCCTGCACCTGTGAATGCTAAAATCATCAAACCACTCCTTTAAATTATTGTATCACGATATTGAATCAAGTAGTGAATCGATATCCCCCAATAAAGATTTCTTAAAATGTTCAATATCCACATCGAGTGCAACCTTAACATTTGGTGTTTTCCCAACCTGATACGCATGCGTATCCAAAATCGTTCGTCCTTTTTGTTCAGGGTCTGTCAGAACTTCGACGTTTATAGTCGGTCCGGATACAAATTCAGGATGAAGTGCCGCAAAAACAGCGAGAGGGTCATGCAAGGCACATCCCCCCCACGTTGGATATGCATCTTTATAAGCGTCCAAATAATATTGAATAATTTGATAAAGTTCGGGCGCCGATGTTGTCCAATGGTTGATGTCTTCATAGGTAATAATTGCACGTGTCGTAACATCCAAACCAATCATCGTTATTGGGATTGAACTTCCCAAGACAATCTTGCTGCTTAAGTCATCTTGTGCAACATTTGCTTCCGCAAACTTGCTGACATTTCCAGGAACACTCAATGCACCACCCATTAAAACAAGATTATTAATTCCTGCCATCGCCTTAGGATTTCGTTCAATGGCTCTCGCCAAGTTTGTAAGTGGTCCCGATGATATGATTACAAGATCTTTTCCATACTTCTTAGCTGACTCAATTAAAAAATCAACCGCATGGATTGAATTTTCAAGTATTGGAGATGGTGATAAGACAGCATTCCCAATTCCATTCTTGCCATGAAACTTAATGCCGCCAGCTAGATGTTCATAAGCCTCATCACTTCGCGCATGCGTACACCCACGATATACGGGAATTGTTTCGCACTTAAAATAGTAGAGTAAGTCCAACGTATTTTGTGTCGCTTGATCAACATCAATATTTCCATAAACTGTAGTAATACCAATTAACGATACATCCTTTTGCGCACACATATAGGCTATTGAAAAGGTATCATCAATCCCAGTATCCACATCTAAAATAACTTTCATAACTTCCCCTCTTTTCCCTTGATTACGGAATAGAGCACGTTAATTGACGTGCTTTAACGAATTCATGAATCCCTTCAATTGTTTCAGAGCGCTCAATCCATCGTCTGTATCCCTTTACCTCATTATTATCATACACAATTTCTACCGCTCCGGATAATAAGTACTCCGGTTTGTATTCTTTTTCCTTGGTTTCAGGATTTTCTTTTTCAATGTTTACCACATAAATTTGAGATTGAATCTTTTGATTATCGCTCTTACACAGATCAATTGGATTTAGATGATAGGAACGAATGGTCTCAGATTTTACAAGATTTTGGTAAAATGCATCTGCATTTTCATTCAAGACATCACCCAATGCATTGACTGGAATCGATATATTTTGAACAAGTGAATCATCTTGATTAGTATGATCGTTAACTTGTGACTTTTGATAGACTAGAAGTCCCAGAACAATTAAAAATAATACGACTGCGATTTTCAGTAGACGTTGGTTCTTCCGATTAGACTGATCCAACACCTTTTGTCGTTCTTGTTTCATAGTTTCACCTCTAATGTTACGATATCATTATCATTTTATCGATATGAGAAATTACAATGAAAGATAGAAAAAGGACGCGTCAGCGTCCTTACTCGATGATATCAAGCAATTCTAAAATACGATTTAAATCTTCATCATCATCAAACGATATTGTTACTTTATTATTTGCAATATTAACGCGCGTTTGTAGACGTCGTTCAAATAATGATTGAGCATAATCATAATCTTTATTACGGATTTTCGGTTCAACAGGTTTAACATCTTCTTTATTAATGAGACGTTCTGCTTCACGAACAGACAACTTCTTACTTAAAATTTCTTCCGCAATGCGTTCAATTTCTTTTGGATCTTCAATTGTAACAAGTGGACGTACATGACCCATTGTTAATTTATTATCGCTCACCATCTCTTGTACAGATTTTGGAAGTCTAAGCAGACGCAACAAGTTTGTAATATGGCTGCGGGATTTACTTACACGTTTAGCAACTTCTTCTTGAGTTAGACCTAAACGATCAATTAAAGAACTGTAACCCATCGCTTCTTCAATTACATTTAAATCTTCACGCTGAACGTTTTCAATAATCGCAATTTCCATCATTTGTGAGTCATCAAAATCGACAACAATTGCAGCAATTTCTTCTATTTTCGCACGTTTTGTAGCACGTAAACGACGCTCTCCTGCGACAAGTTCGTAACCTTTATTGGTTTCACGAACTAATATCGGGGTAAACAAACCATGAGTTGAAATTGATTGTGATAATTCTTCTAATTTATCCTCGTCAAAATGACGACGTGGTTGGTATGGGTTTGTACGAATATCTTTAACTTTAAGGCTTGTCTTAACGCCTGTAAACTCATCATTATTACCTTGTTGAATATCCTCAAGGACTGAAGACACATCATCACCAAAAATTGCACCCAGTCCACGACCTAAACGATTACTATCTTTCTCTGCCATTCGAGTCACTCCGTTTCTTATTATATGATAAGACTTCTTTCGCTAGAGATGCGTATGCTTTAGCGCCTTCCGATTTTAAATCATATTCGAAGATTGAGTTTCCACGAGAAGGAGCTTCTGACAACTTAACATTTCTAGGGATATTACTCTTATAGACACGTTCTTTAAAATATTTACGAACTTCTTGTTGAACCTCAACACTCAAACGAGTACGGACATCAAACATCGTAAGTAAAACGCCTTCTATTTTTAAATCTGGATTAAACAGCTTTTGCACCAGTCGAATTGTGGATAACAATTGCGTTAATCCTTCAAGTGCATAATACTCACATTGGACCGGTATAATAACCGAATCTGCAGCTGTTAGAGCATTCGTATTTAACAAACCTAATGATGGCGGACAATCGATGATGATGTAATCATAGTCATCCTTTGCTTTTATTAATTTATTCTTTAAAAGACGTTCGCGACCAATCTTAAACTCTACCATTTCGAGATCTGCACCCGCAAGGTCAATTGTTGCGGGAATTAAATCCATTGGAGGCGTGTTTAGAGACATCTTAATGTCACTTACTTCTTTTTCAGAAAGAATTAAATCATAGGTACTGTCTTTGATGGCCATTCTATTTGCACCTACACCTTGAGATGCATTTCCTTGGGGGTCAAGGTCTACTAATAGAACTTTTTGGCCTAAGTAGGCTAAACCAGCAGATAAATTAATACTTGTCGTTGTTTTACCAACGCCACCTTTTTGATTCGCTACAGCAATTATTTTCCCCATTGACTCACATCCTTTGTTATCTTCTTAAGTTATTTAGGGAAGCGTATCGTGATGACGACCTCATCATTCGTTTCTTCCATATCATGTTTTACCGTAATTCCTGTTTTTTCGATCATACCAATCGATTGTTTGATTGTATTGATTCCAATCTTGATGTGTTGAGAAATACCACGTGTTACAGCTTTTTTCTTTCGTGGTTTGTTAATGAGGGTTTCGGTCTCTTTAACGTTCAACTTTTTATTAAGGATTTCGTCTAAAACTTCTTCAGTTTTTTCCTTTTCAACGCTTAATAACGCGCGCGCATGACGCTCCGTAATTTTACGTTCGCCAAGGGCTTCGAGTACGGGTTCTGGCAATTCAAGCAAACGGATTTTATTCGCGATTGCGGATTGCGATTTTCCTACTTTTGTTGCAAGTTCCTTTTGAGTTATTTTTTGAATTCGCAAAATATCGCGATACGCTTTCGCTTCTTCCAAAACACTTAAATCTTCGCGTTGGATGTTCTCGATAAGCGCTAATGTCGCACTTTTATCATCATCAATATTACTAATGATGCATGGTACTTCAGTAAATCCAAACATTCGCATTGCTCGATATCGACGTTCTCCGGCAATAATTTCATATTCATCTGTCTCGTCAACTTCACGAACAACAATCGGTTGAAGAAGGCCATTTTCACTAATCGATTGTCCTAATTCCAACAAACTCTCATCATTAAAAGTTAGCCGAGGCTGATTACGGTTAGGTTTAATTTTTTCAATAGCTATTTCTCTACGATCAATCATGATTCCTCCCAGACAGTGGTGTCTTTTTAATTTTAGCATAACTTCTTGGATACTTCTTCGAAGCGGACTTCACTTTTGTAATCTCTAAATTATAGCGGTCACCCATGATATCATCACTGAATTTATGTGTCTGCGTAAGTTCGCCACCAAGGATTTTAATCGCTTTGAGGGAGTCTTCATACTCCTCAATTCCTTTAGATCCTTTCATCGCTAAAAATACACCGCCTACCTTCACGAAAGGCAGACATAACTCACTTAGAATATCAAGATATGCAACAGCCCGAGCCGTCGCAATATCAAATGATTCACGAAGTTCTCCGATAACATCTTCTGCTCGACCATTAATTACAGTTGTATTTTTTAATCCACATTCAAGTACAACACGTTCTAAAAAATTTGTTCGTTTTGTTGTGGGTTCAATACAGGTCACCGTGATATCCGGACGGGCAATGGCAAGAACAATTCCTGGAAAACCTGCACCACTTCCTATATCAGCAATCCGACTGTTTTCTTTTATTAATGGTGAAATAAGTAATGAATCGTAGAAATGCTTTAAAAATATGCCTTCATCATCATCGATACCGGTTAAATTTAAGACTTTATTCACTTCTTGAATAAGATTCTTGTACGATAAAAATTGTTGTTTCATCTCTTCTGAAACAACAATTCCCAACGCTTCAATTTTACTAATAAATTCTAAAAAATTCATGAAGCCTCCAATTGCAATGCATCTTTTATTAACACATTTTTATCATATTTGATTCTTATGATTAGAATCGAAACTACGTTGTAATTATAGCGTATTTATAAGATTTCCACAACAAATCATCGTGACAAATATTTGGTCTAAAATGCATAAAAGACAGTATATACTGCCTTTTATGTGCTAATTAACAATTCTATTTTTATGCCTTTTCGGCAATAATACACAAACCCCCATTAATATCAGGATTATTCCCCATTTATTACTGTGTTTTTGTTCTCCGGTCTTAGGAAGAACGCCCTCTGTGTCCTTGTTTATTACCCGGGCAATCGTTTTCTCATCAAACTTTTGTTTAATGGTACTGTAATGACTTTTGATTGCATGACTCTCTTCGGTCTTTTCCTTTGGAGTATGTGTGGTTTTTATACTTTTATCTCTCACCAAATTTGATGATTGTTGTTCTGTTGTTATTTTTGAAACGCCGTCTTTTTGTTGGATAATTGGATTTGACATGATTATTTCATAATATTCAAGTGGTTCAATCACGTTGGGACTGTCTGGTTGCCTACGTAGCAATGCGTCTAATATATTATTTGTTTCACGTTCGTGCTGTTTCCGATTTTCAATATCTTGAAGTAAAATCCGCTCCAATTCCACACGTTTTTTTGTTTCAATGATACTCAAAAACTTCGATGCCGCATCCCTTTCAGTGTGGTTGAATGCATGTTCAGGAACTTCCTCTCCTTCTAAATAAGGTGGAAGGATATCCCCTTTTATAGGTTCTCCTTCAACATCTACCATACTAAAAATCTGCTGATTATCATTAAACACTCCAACTTCTATTATTGGATTAAGATTTTCGTGTAAGGCTGTTTCTTGTAGTTCAATTGGAAATCCATCAAAATGATTCTCTAAAATTATGGGGTTGAGGTGTGCCTCATATTCCTTCGTACTGAGTTCGTAAGCAATGCGATTTTTCCGATCTTGCTCTAAAACATCTTCTAAATATTTTTGCTTCATCCTTTCCTTCTGCATAATGGCTTCCATTCCACTGATGTATTCGTGATTTTGAACGTCTTCGATACCATATCCATCAAGAAATACCGGATCGGGTCGTAAACGATTTTTAGGTTCATCGAGAGTATCGTGAATAACAAAACCGTCTACCGATAGCATGACCTCACGATCAGGTTTTATTGAAGGCTTCGGAGTTTCATGAATGATAAATCCATCCACACCCAACAGTTCGTTCAAATCAATTTTGCCTGTTGCACGAGGCGGACTTAATATTTCTACTTGGATATCCAAATCGTCATCTCTTTTCGGCTTATATGCCTTCTGAATGTCAATCTGAAGCGGCTGAATCACACGATCGATATAAATTTTCAAATCATTTGCGACACTTACAAACCCATCATCAACGGAGAATGTCGTTTCTTTACGAGGATTTACCTTGAAGGTTACTTCCGACTGATTAAAGGCGACGGCTTTTTTGAAATCGGTGGCTTGATTTCCTTCAAAGAGGTGAATATCAATCGTATCTGTTTCCTTGGCTCCTGGATAGGCCAATATATTAGGTCCCCACTCCACATTAAATGTTTTGTCAATGAATCGCTCGACTGCAATTTCAGAAATTTCTTTTAACCGATCTTCTCTGATATTAAGTTCTACGCTTGCATCATTCAAATTATATCGTTTCATTCGAGTAAATGTATTCAAGTCTTCATGTCTAATATTCTCAAATACCACATTCCCGTCTTTAATAATACCTGTTAATTCTTTTTGGTTATCAGTAATAAAAACGACTTCTCCCGTAAGACCACTTGTATTATGGCCTTTTAAAGGAATTTCTTTCGTAATATCTTGACGAATACGAAATTCAAATTCGTTTTCATTGATTACCTTTTTTTCAATTTTTACCCTATCATCACCATCGGTAATAATATCAAATGTATAAGGTCGATTCTTATCGTCATACTTGGTTGTAATAAACGAATAATGTTGACTTGAAGAACGTGTGTAAAATGTAGTGCGATGACTTTTCGATTGCTCACCATTTTTTGTTAAGACAAAAGGAAGCGATCGCACACCATTGATGGGTCCATCCCGGACCACCGAGAATTTAATTGTTTGATTTTTAATTCGCACAATATTAATGATATTTTGAGTCTGAATCACTCTATATTCAAGAGCATCTGGCGTTTCTTTATCAATTTTAAAGCCATAAACTTTGTGATAAAGATTGCCTCCATCAGCATTAAAGTTGAATGCATCTTGAACGACTAGATTATCAATCGTAATTGACTTTATATCTTTTGTAAGATTTGTAATCTTACCAATTTCAATGGAGGTATCATCATTAAACTCCTCTTGCATTGTTAAGGAGATGGGCTGATCACCGCTCTCCATCCCAAACCAATTAATTGTGTAAGTTTTAGAACCTGATACACAGGTATTAGCGCGATGACAAAGACCGCGTAGCATTACATCAGTTCCTTGATTCAGATTTTGAAAATCAAAACCTACTTCCGCAGAAACATGTTCTGTTCGAAAAAGACCAAAAAGTAAAATAAACATTATAAATATACCAATTTTTCGTATCATTAAATCCCCCTCCACATTTAATAGCGTTTTAAATTTTTACATATACATCCTTGGATTGTAAAGAGGTCTTTCGATTTACAACAAAGTGTTGTCTACTCAATAAGAAATCATAAAAGTAAAAGTGGTGCGGTTGAGATTTGATAAAAGAAAAGCCAACCCTACTGGGTTGGCTTTAAGTAATTATTAGCTGTTTTACGGGCCTTTTCTGCAATTCGAACCACACTCAGTGTTTGTTCTAAATACAGATCTCGAAGTTCAAAATCCTGTGTTCGAATCGCACGCTCAAATACTTCTACTTGATATGCAAGCCTTGGAAGATCTTGAATGTTAATCATCTCTTTTGAATCTTTCGTTACAATACTTACAGACTCAATGCTGCTGACACTTTCAGGAATATAAATATAGCCCTTTTCCCCTTGGATTTGTCCAAAGTTTTGAGAAAAACTATCCTTAGCACCAACACACTCTACGATCATGGTCGGATATTTCATAATTAGAACACCAGAAGTATCAATACCATTAGAATGTTTATTTGCATAATATTTTACTTCATCGGGCATTCCAAAAATCCCAACAACAAAATGAATATTATATATATTGATATCCGCTAAGGCACCTCCAGAAAAATGAGGGTTGAAGACATTGGGTGTTTCACCTGCTAAGAGTGCATCATATCGGCTTGAATATTGACTAAAATTACACTGAACAAGCTTAATATCACCAATAACTTCTAAATTTGATTTGATAAATTGATAGTGCGGTAAATGAATATTGCAAATTGCTTCAAAGAGGAACAAATGATGCTCTTGTGCATAACGAATCAATCGTTGCGCACGTTCCTCTGTTTCAACAAAAGGTTTTTCTACAATGACATGCTTCCCGGCTTTTAACGCAGCATATGCTTGTTCATAGTGAAGACTGTTGGGTGAAGCAATATAAATCGTATCCACCAACGGATCTGAAAATAAGCCCTCAAGTGTCGTGTGTGTTTGTGTAATCCCAAAACGCTTCGCTAAAGCATCCGCTCTGCCTTGCGTGCGGGAATAAACCGCTTTAAATGACACACCCGATATATCTTGTGATGACTTAATAAATTCTTCAACAATAATTCCTGTACCAATTGTTCCAATATTCATGTTTTCCACCCTATCCTTTGTGTTTGAGTACCATAGCAAGAATTGCAATATCTGCTGGATTAACACCTGAAATACGCGATGCTTGACCCATTGTAATCGGTCTTACAGCAGTCAGTTTTTGACGCCCCTCAATTGATAAGTTTTCAATAGAATCATAGTTAATATCTTCCGGTAATTTAATATTCTCCATCGAACGAAGCTTTTCTGCTTCTTTCATGGCTTTCTTAATATAACCTTCATACTTGATTTCTACTTGGATTTGGAATGCTAAGTCTTTGCGGACTTCCATGTCCATCAGTTCTAATACCTCTAACAATTCAATACCCGGTCTTTTAACCGCGTCGTAAATTGTTAAATCATGTGCTTGAAATGGTGAATCCTTTTCAGCAAAATATGCTTCAAATTCCGGACTATGCGGTAATTTGATGGTTTTACTTGCTTCAATGAATTCATCAATAATTTGAATATCTAACTCTATTTTCTCATAATCTTCGTCACTTAACAATCCAATCTCATGACCAAAGTGAGATAATCGTCGGTATGCATTATCATGACGCAATAAGAGACGATACTCTGCTCGTGAGGTTAAGAGACGATACGGCTCTAATGTTCCTTTAGTTACAAGATCATCGAGCATTACACCAATATAAGCCTCATCGCGTTTAAGAATAAGGGGTTCTTTCCCTTGATTTTTAAGTGCTGCATTAATCCCTGCCATCAGACCTTGACCGGCTGCTTCTTCATAACCTGAAGTACCGTTAATTTGCCCGGCAGTAAATAAGTTTTCCACAGTCATGATTTCAAGTGATGGTTTTAACTGAATTGGATCAATTGCATCATATTCGATAGCATAACCATAGCGTTGAACGCGACAGTTTTCTAATCCAGGAACGGTTCGAATCATTGCGTCTTGAACCTCTTCTGGTAATGATGAAGACAGCCCTTGAACATAAGTTGTATCCAACTCTGCGGATTCTGGCTCTAAAAAGATTTGGTGACGATTTTTATCTGCAAAGCGGACAATTTTGTCTTCGATTGATGGACAATAACGTGCACCGACCCCTTCAACAACACCTGAGTACATGCTTGATTTTTCAAGATTAGCCTCAATTAGATCGTGAGTTGTAGGATTTGTATAGGTTAAATAACAAGGATATTGTTCCTTAATTACATCTTCCTTCTGAGTACTATTGGAGAAGTAATACGGCTCATCATCCCCAGGCTGAATGGTTGTCTTACTAAAATCAATACTATCTGTATAAACACGTGCTGGCGTTCCTGTTTTAAGACGGAACGTCTTCAACCCCAAAGCACGTAATGATTCTGATAGGCTATTGGTTGTGGGATCGCCATCAGGTCCACTTACGGTAACCGTTGAGGACAGTAAAATTTTTGAACTCATATACGTTCCACTGGTAATAATTACAGCCTTAGCCGCTACAAACTCATCACCTTTACAACGAACACCGGTGACAATGCCGTTTTCAGCAACAACACCTTCTACCATTTTTTGAACAATTTCAATTCCAGGTTCCGCAAGAACAGCATCACGCATCGCACGCGAATACGCTAATTTATCCGACTGAACACGCAAGCATTGAACACCCGGTCCCTTACTTGAATTTAATATCCGAAACTGCAAGGCTGTCTTATCCGCAATTTTCCCCATAACACCGCCAAGTGCTTCAATTTCACGAACAACAATCCCTTTTGCAGGTCCACCAATTGATGGATTGCAAGGCATTGATGCAATTTTATCTACATTTAACGTAAAGAGTGCAGTTCTTTGCCCCATTCTGGCTGAAGCAACTGCTGCTTCAACACCGGCATGACCGCCTCCTACTACTATAACATCATACATATAAAAGCCTCCGTTGGTATTTTATCACAATTATACAACATTCGAGTTGATAATGATTTAAGTTCACTTATTTATTCAAACTTGACACATACGTCATGATGTAATACTGTATTAATGTAAGTGGTACAGATAGGAGGTATCTATGTTTACAATTAACACACGAAACGCAACACCAATATTTGAGCAGATTATTCAACAAGTTGGAAAGTTTATCGCAATGGGGATACTCCAACCACATGAACAACTTCCAACCGTACGTTCCCTCGCCAAAGATCTCGGTGTCAATCCCAATACCGTTTCAAAGGCATATCACGAATGTGAAATGAATGGACTTATTTACTCAATTCCTGGTAAGGGATCTTTTGTAAGCGAGCATGAAAAAGGTGTCAGTAATCTCGTTAGTGATGCCTATCAAGAACTCACCCTGATCTATCACAAATTACTTGAACTCGGAGAAACACAAGAAACGATATTCAATCTATTAAAGGAGTCACATAATGATACGATTCACTAATGTAAATAAAAAATTTGATAACAAAATTGTTCTCGAAGATATTAATATTACGTTTGAAGAAGGTTCAATTATTGGCCTTGTTGGTAAAAACGGTTCCGGAAAGTCGACACTATTACGCCTTATCAGTGGGGTCCTTCATGCCGATGCTGGTGTTGTTTTAATTAATGATCAACGCGTCTACGATAACCCTGAAACCAAAAAAGACGTATTCTTTGTTGGGGATGATCCTTTCTTCTTTAGTCAATCTACGATTAAAGACATGCAACAGTTTTACAAAGTATTCTATAAATCGTTTGATGACCATTACTACCAAGATCTTCTTGAGTTGTTTGGTTTGGATGAAAATCGAAAAATCAATGCACTATCAAAAGGAATGAAACGACAAGTTTCCCTTTTACTTGCTTTGGCATCAAAACCAAAAATATTACTTCTTGATGAAGCTTTCGATGGTCTTGATCCGATCATGCAGTTTCGAATT
Source organism: Erysipelothrix sp. strain 2 (EsS2-7-Brazil) (assembly GCF_016617655.1). Classification (NCBI taxonomy): domain Bacteria; kingdom Bacillati; phylum Bacillota; class Erysipelotrichia; order Erysipelotrichales; family Erysipelotrichaceae; genus Erysipelothrix; species Erysipelothrix sp. strain 2 (EsS2-7-Brazil). Next base: position 2,538 of record NZ_SCFT01000016.1, on the reverse strand, counting down.
AAGCAGTTTCTTGGGGAAATGATCATCGATCATAACGCTACCGTTATTATTTCATCCCATAACTTAAGAGAACTTGAAGATATTTGCGATACAGTTGCGATTATCGATGAAAACAATATCATGATGAATCAATCAACCAATGATTTTGGATCAATTTATCATCGCTATCAAATAGCTTTTGAATCTGAAATGAAACGTTCGGACTTTGATTTTATGAATCCTTTAAATATAACAGGTTCAGCACGTATTTTCTCAATTATTATCAAGGGAAACCGTGAAACAATTGAAAAAGAACTCAATTCAATGAATCCCTTACTCGTCGAACATAATGACGTGACCCTTGAAGAGATATTTATTTATGAAATGGAGAACAAGAATCATGAAAACATTGATTAATTCACGAATCAATTTTGATTATTTAAAGTTTAACTTTAAAAAATATAAAGGTTTACTGTTATTCTATACAATACTTCTAATGACTTCGTTTCCAATACCCACTTTAATCCGTTGGATCCAAACTCGAGATCAGCAGAATTTTGAGAATTACTCAAATGCTTCTGTGTATGTACCAATCATCATCACAATATTTTTATCCATCGTTACCCCAATGATTCTCTTCAATTACTTGAGTAGTAAGAAATCTGTCGATGTATTTCACTCACTACCGATAAAACGGAGTGATTTATTTCTTACAAACTATGTTGCATCCCTTCTTATTATCTTTATACCGTTCACCATCGCCTATTTTTCAGGCTATGCCCTTAATAATCTCTTATTTAATATTTCTTTAAAATGGTATCATATTGAGACTTACTTCCAATTACTCGCAATTTTCTTTGCAACCACAACACCGGTTATGTTTGTTTTGATGAACACGGGTACACTCTCAGATGCATTAATCTATACCGTGATTATCTTTATTGCGCCATTTTTAGCTTTTGGTGCTTTAGAATTGTTTGCATCCACTTTTGTAATTGGATATACCTCGATGCGCATGGATTCATTGGCCTTTCTATCACCGCCGATTTCCGTACTATTTGGACTAAAAACTACGAATTCACCTTATGATATGGGTCTTTACGCCTCATATTGGTTAATTCTTGGGCTTATACTGCTGTCTGTTTCGCTTGTGATTCATGATGCACGTAAATCTGAAAAAAGTGAGACGCCATTTATTAATAATTGGTTTTTCCCTTTAATCATCTATCTCTTCACAGGCATTGTTTTGATATTTTTACTTCCAATCTTTGCCATGGGAACGCGAACCCTTACTGTAGGATCGGTTGTGATGCCCATTTTAATCGCTTTATTACTTTTTACGCTTTTAAACATTATCAAAAATCGTTCTCTAAAAAACATGACAGGAATCCTGAAGAACTATACAATCTTTGCGGTGGTATTAATGATATTCTGTACAATCTTATATGTAACCAACGGGCTGGGTTATACATATTATATTCCGAAGATTGATAAAATTGAGTCGGTTACGATAACTTCTCAAGGGGAATTTTCGGGAATCGAAGATGAAGACTTCCTCATAAATGCTGGAAACTATCTTTTTCAAAAAAATCTTCATATTACCCGTGAACAACCCGAATTACTCCAACTTACAAATACGTTCCATTACTCAATCGTTAGCCAATTGAAAGAAAATGAAGGCTTAGTAAGTTCAAATCTTGAGTATACTTCAGAATATACGCCCATATACATCGAGTACAAACTCAAAAGCGGAAGTAAAATTAAGCGCCGTTTTAATGTAAAGGATGAGTTATTAAAACCACTCTATCCTGCAGTTGTAAATCCTGATACTTTAAAAGATACAAACATCCTCTTCAATGAAGAAAAGCAAATCAATCAAATTTATATCTTCAATAATACCCTAACCAAGGGATATCGATTTACAGGTTCACGAAGCGAACTCATCGAAACATATAAAGATGACCTTCAAAATGCTGAACTACAACCCAATGGCGATACATTAAACTTTGTCCTTGCCTATAAACTAAAAGATCGTGACTATATGAACGATTACCTGTTAAACATCGATAATCGTCATCCTAAAACAACAGAGTACATCAAAAACAACTTAAAACCAATCGATAACATCAATACTGAAGGGATAATTTATCGTGCCGAGAATGAGGATTCTGTATTCGCGAAAGGAATCAGTGCATCTTCATCAATCTATGTCAGTGACAGTGTAAGTAATCATGATTCGGATTTTGTTTCTTCAAGCGAATTAGAGTTACTTAAAGACAAAGTATCTTCATTTGTAATTTCGGATCGACCTCATGATATTTATCGAGTTAATGTTGAAGTTACAGATCTTAATATTTATTTTGAATACTACCTCTCTGTTAAAAAAGATTCATAGAGTTCTACATAAAAAAAGACACGTATCGATACGTGTCTTCCTAAATTCAAATCTCAACCGCACCACCCAAGGTGCGGTTGTTTTTGTATAATAAAAGGAGCCCACCCGACTAAAAGGAGCTCCCATATGAAGTATAAACAATTAGATAAAAAAATGAAAGACCA
>NZ_SCFT01000015.1:0-43489 GCF_016617655.1 Erysipelothrix sp. strain 2 (EsS2-7-Brazil) | reverse complement strand
AATATCTTGATGATATTTGCTTCAAAATTAACTCAATGCCGCGAAAAATATTTGACTTCAAAACGGCCTATGAGATAGACTTTAATAAAAGTAAAAGTGGTGCGGTTGAGATTTGATAAAAGAAAAGCCCACATCAGCAGATGTGGGCTTTTCTATAATTATTTAAAATCTTTCTCGAATTCATCAAGGCTTTCTTTAAGGAGTGTTACCGTATAAGCCATGCTTGGACCACCACCAAATGCAACTGAAACAAGTGCAGCTTCTTCAATTTCTGGACGTGTTGCACCATGTTTTAATGCTTCATGTGTATGGTAAACAATGCAGTATTCGCAACGGTTATACACCGCAATCCCAACACTGATTAATTCTTTCGTTTTAGGATCTAATGCTCCAGGAGCATAACTTTTTCCTAAAAGATTCATAAACGCACCAACACCTTCTCGTTGTGTACGTGATAATTCAGTTAAACCACCTGTAAAAGCTTTATACATTTCTCTAACATCATATTGTGCCATGATCGTTCCTCCTGTATGTATATGTCCATGCTAACACAAAAAGAAATATCTTCAATTGTTTTATCCATACTTTTTTTGAATTGCAGATATTTGATATACTTATGAAAAATAAAACAATCTAAGACTGATTGTGTAAAAGGTTCTTCACATGAATAAAATATCAGTTACAATAGTAGTAAGAATGGAGGGGGAGTATGAAAAAAGTTAGACTTAAAGATATTGCGAAGTTAGCGCATGTTTCAGAAGCATCCGTTTCTTTAGTATTAAATGACGCGCCCTCACGAATTTCAGAAGCTAAGAAATCAGAGATTAAACGGATTGCGGAAGAGTTAAATTATCGACCAAATTATGTTGCTCGCAGTCTTTCTACGAATAAAACGCAAACAATCGGCTTAATTATTCCAGATATTGAAAACCCCTATTTTTCATCATTTTCTAAACATGTTGAAGATTTATTACGTAAAGAGGGATATCTCGTTTTTATGGTCAACAGTGATGATCATGTTGAAAATGATCGCACGCTTATTAAAGAACTTAAAGATCGGCAAGTTGATGGGTTAATTCTCTGTCCTGCTTTGGATGCATACCGTGTGAATGCGGATGTACAGCAGGAGTTGGATTCGATTGGGGTTCCTTTTGTGTTGGTAGACCGCATTTTTGAAAACATTCAAACAAATCAAGTTTCTTACGATAATGAATATGGTGGGTATCTGGCGACACAATACCTCATTGAACAGGGTTGTAAACACATTGCATGTTTTACCGGTTCTTTACTTACCTATGGTGGGCGTCAACGTTATGAGGGTCATCTTCGTGCCTTAAAAGAATCCGGATATTCGATTTCAAAGAAAAACCGTTATGAAGGGGATTACCGGTATGAGACAGGGTATGTTTTTGGAAAGGATGTCGTAGCACGTAAAGACATCGATGGGGTCTTTGCATGTAATGATCTCATGGCTTACGGATTGCTTAAGGCGATGGATGAAGCTGGACTGACTCAGAAAACCCTTAAAGTTGTGGGGTATGATAATTTAAAACAATCAGAGATGTTTGGGATTCCGTTAACTTCTGTTTCTCAAGATCTTTCCGTTTTAGCGATGCATGCATGCAAACAGCTGCTTAAACAAATAGAAGATCAAAGCTATCAAGTCGATACTGTGTTAAAACCGGAACTTGTTCAATAAGCATGAATCATCGGATTCATGTTTTTTTTGAGTTTTAGGTTAAACGCTTAATCTAAAACTATTGACAGCGGTTACAAAGCGGTGTAAACTAGAATCACAAGGAGGTTAAGCGCTTAATCATGAAGAAACAAGCATTTGAAATTAAAGAGAACGTGCTTACTCCGGAGCTTTATCAAGCGATGCATTCAGTCTGTAACTTTAAAGCATATGCCTTAGAGGATATTCAGATGGCGCTTGATCATGATTTATACGATGTTGTGGTGTTTGATGGTGACCAAGCGGTTGCCATTGCCCGACTGGTCGGTGATGGAAGGATTGTGTTCTTTCTCAAGGATGTCATCGTACATCCGCAATATCAACATCAAGGCTGTGGCGATTTACTGATGCAATCAATCTTTAAGTATCTTGCACGGGTTGCCTGTCAAGGTGCTTATGTAGGTCTCATGGCGACGCCAGGTGTTGAAGCGTTTTATGCTCAGTATGGTTTTATCACAAGACCGACTGAAGAACTAGGAAGTGGGATGGTGTTATTTTATGAGCAGTAAGATCTATGTACTTGGAAGTATTAATGCGGATTTGATGATTTCCGCGAATCGTGTCCCTCAACAGGGTGAAACGATTGCTGGCTATGATTATTTTGAAGCAATTGGGGGTAAGGGTGGTAATCAAGCAGCGGCATGTGCCAATCTGGGCGCCCCTACATTTCTCATTGGAAGTGTTGGACGTGATTATCATGGTCAACTTGCCTTAAATGCTTTAAATAATTTTGGGGTTAATACAAATCATGTTCTTCTCAGTGATGATGAACATACCGGGGTTGCGATGATTTTAAAAACAGATCACGATAATCGCATAATTATAAACCAAGGTGCGAATGCGAATATTAGTGTTCCACGCATTCATGAAGCCCTACAGGGATCTAACCAGGATTTCTTTTTAACTCAATTTGAAGTTCCACTCTATGCCGTATATGAAGGTCTCAAACAAGCAAAAACCTTGGGAATGACAACGGTGGTGAATCCAGCCCCTGCGGTAGTGATGAATGAAGATTTTTATCCATTAATAGACTATCTTGTGGTAAATCAATCAGAGAGTGAAATTTTGACAGGGATCTTCCCTCATGATCTTGAGGATTGTAAGCGTGCGGCCACAACCTTATGTGAACGAGGTGTTAAGACGGTTGTCTTTACCTTAGGTGGCTCGGGAAGTATCTGTATTTCTAAAGATCACGTTGATATCATCCCATCTTATGCAGTAGATGTAGTAGATACAACGGGAGCAGGCGATGCTTATATTGGAACGTTCTTATACGGTCTTAGTAAGCAATGGAATCTTCAAAAAGCATTAACCTATGCAAGTGCTGCAGGTGCCCTTGCATGTACAAAACAGGGTGCTCAAGAAGCACTTCCCACACTTGAAGCATTAACAGATTTTATGAACCAAGGAGGAAATGATGAGTAAACGAAAAATTATCATTGATACAGATCCAGGCATTGATGATGCCGTGGCACTGGCAATCGCTTTATTTTCAGAAGAACTGGATGTTCAGTTGATTACAACGGTTGCAGGAAATGTAAGTATTGAGAAGGTTACGAAAAACACCTTAAAGCTGTTGCCCTTCTACGGTAAAAAAATTCCAGTGGCCATGGGTGCATCCCGTCCCTTACTAAGAGAACCGATTGATGCCAGCGGTGTACACGGTAAAACGGGGATGGATGGTTATGATTTCCCTGAGGAAGATCGAAGTTTGCTTCTCGATAAAAATGCGGTAGAGGCAATGTATGAGGTCATTATGAACAGTGCGGAGAAAATTACACTTGTTCCAATTGGTCCACTAACCAATATTGCTTTATTAATTCGAGAATATCCGGAGGTCATTGAACGCATTGATGAAGTGGTATTAATGGGTGGTAGTGTCGGACGTGGTAATGCGGGTGTCTATTCTGAATTTAATATTAAAGTAGACCCAGAAGCTGCGAAGATTGTTTTTGAAAGTGGTCTAAATATTGTGATGGCAGGTCTTGATGTAGGTCTTAAAGCCCTTGTTTATCCGGAAGATTCTGCATTGATTAAGGACATGAATCCTGTTGGAAATATGTTTTATCACTTATTTAAAACCTATCGTGGTGGAAGCTTTAAGGTTGGTTTAAAGATGTATGACAGTTGTGCGATTGCATACTTACTTAAACCAGAAATGTTTGAAGTGGTGGAGACATTTGTAGGTATTGAGACCCAAGGGGAATATACATCAGGGGCTACCGTGGTAGACCTAAAAGGATATTGTGGTCAGCCCGCAAATGCGAAAGTTACGACTGATATCGATGCGGATCTGTTTAAAACATGGTTCCTCGAATCAATTCAAAAGTGTCAAACGAAAAACTAATATAAAGGAGAATGAAGGTTATGAGTTCATTTGTTATGTATGGAGCAGGCTTGATTGCAGTCGCAATCGTAGTTGTCATGCTTCTTAAAAAACTCGATATTAAGATTACGTTGTTTGGTGTTGGTATTTTACTCATGATGGTAGCAATTATGATGGGGAATGCGGTTATTGAAGAACCGGTTCATATCTTAGTTGATCCACTTCTTGCGATTATCGATCAATTTAAGAAAACACTCCCAAGTTCTGGGTTTGTGATTCTTGTATTGGGTGGTTATACGGCTTATATGAATAAGATTGGTGCAAATGAGGTAACGGTTAATACCCTTACAAAACCCCTCAAAGGCATAAAATCAGCATACGTTTTGGTTCCAATTGTATTCTTACTCGGGAACTTGTTATCCCTTGTAATTCCAAGTGCATCCAATTTATCCATTATTTTGCTTGCAACCTTGTATCCAGTTTTAAAAGAATCAGGGATGTCAACATTAACTGCAGCCGCAATTATTGCGACAACGGCAACGGTTATGCCAACACCATTAGGTGCAGATAACGTTGCGATTGCTGCGGAACTTGGAATGCCTGTTGCAGATTATGTCTTCCAACATCATGCAATTGTTTCCGTACCAACACTTCTTGTGATGGCACTCGCACATACATTCTGGCAAAAATACTGCGATAAAAAACTTGTAGCAAGTGGTGAAGAAAAGGTTGCTCTGAATGTAGAAGCACCCAAGCAAATTGAAGGCAGTGGGCTTTATAAATTTGTCTACACATTGCTTCCCTTGTTACCAATCTTAATTTTACTTGTTGTCTTTGCAATTAATGCAATCACAGGATCAACCTTGAACTTATCTGTTGAAGTGGTATCGATGATGTCCTTTATCATTGCGATTGCGTGCGAACTGATACGTCATCGTGATGGAAATAAAGTCTTAACAGCTACAGAATCCTTCTTTAAAGGGATGGGAAATGCAATGGGGATTGTTGTCTTACTTGTTGCTGCTTCAACCTTTGTGAATGGACTTAAAGCGATTGGTCTAATTACCCAACTTCAAACGGTAATGCAAACAACCCAAGCTTCAGGCTTTGTCTTACCACTGATTCTTGTACTCTTTACAGCACTGATTGTCCTCTTGAGTGGTAGTGGAATGGCACTCTTCTATGCAATGGTACCGCTTATGGTTCCTCTTGCTGCAGCAGCGGGCATTAGTCCATTTGCGGTGACTGTGCCAATGGGGCTTGCAGGAAACTTACTACGTGCTGTTTCACCGGTATCTGCCGTTGTGATGATTGTTGCAGGAACAACAAAAGAAGAACCGTTTGATATTGTGAAACGTACATCGGTTCCAATGATTGTTGGTACGGTCTTTATGTTTGTACTTTCAATGATTATATTCTAAAAACAAAAAACACATCACCGATTAGGGTTGATGTGTTTTTTTATGGATATCAAGGGCTAAGATTTTGGTGACTGTGTCAGCAGTTAGACTTTGTGTTTGATCGTACCCTCGAAGAAAGGAAACAAAATAATCAAGAAATTCTTCAACGTGATTCTTATCGAAGGTATAGGACCCCTTTAGAATACGACGGATAATCCCTTGATGCATAATATAGGCAAAATTCACGATCGTTGAAACATCATCGGCTCTAAAATATCCCGCCTCGACACAAGGGTCTATTGAAAGTTGGTTACGCCGTTTCATTCCTTGCCCTAAAACAAGATCACTGATGTGTTTTGCGGGTTTGGTTTTATGCATTGGAAACGTTGCGTTGTAAGCATCCATATGACTTAAAATTTCATCAGACTTCTCAGAATCAAATACGTAAGTATAGATTTCGGGATCTTTAAAAGACCAATCGGAATAACATCGCCACATTAATAAATACTTATCAAGTGCATTAAGGTCTAAGTTAATAATGGTTTCAAGATCACTGAGGTAATCGGTGATGGTATGGATCATGGCGAAAGCAATCAGTTGGTCAAGATTTTCAAAGTAATTATAGAGGGTAGCACTGTTGTATCCGGCAATGTCTGCGACTTTTCGGATGGTGATTGCTTGCATGCCTTCGGTGTTCACAATTTCTTTGGCTGCCTGCATAAAATAGAGCATGGTTCGTTGCTTTTTTAATTTTTTATGGCTCATTGTCATGACAACCTCCTTACTATGTGAATTATATAACATATACAAATAAATCACAGGGGGTTTCCGGTTTTTTTGGTGCTTTTTCATCATGTTTATCGATATTTAGGGAATTTAGAGCTAAGTTGGTGAATTCTTGGCATTTTCGTTCTTTACACCAAAGGTAATGAATCTCTTTAAAGGCTATGTTATAATTGAATAAATTAATGGGAGGAATTTATATTTATGGCTACACCACATATTAATGCTGAAAAAGGGCAAATCGCTAAGGTTGTATTAATGCCTGGAGATCCACTTCGTGCAAAGTTTATTGCGGAAACATTTTTGAAAGATGTGAAACAATTTAACGATGTTCGTAATATGTTTGGATATACAGGAACCTATGAAGGCGTTGAAGTATCAGTAATGGGTTCAGGAATGGGACAACCAAGTATTGGAATTTATTCTTATGAACTTTATTCACAATTTGATGTTGAAGCAATTATTCGTATTGGTTCAGCAGGATCGTATGTTGAAGGACTTGATGTTTATGATGTAATTCTTTCAGACAGTGCATACAGTGAATCTTCATTTGCGAAAGTTGGATTTGGATATGAAGAAGATGTTCTTGAACCAAGTAAGATGTTAAATGATCAATTACGCGCTTCAGCTCAAAAATTAGAAATTCCAATGCAAGAAGGACGTATTCATTCAAGTGATGTTTTCTATCGTGACTCGGGCGTTACATGGCAAGAACTTGCAAAGAATCATGGTGTTACATGTGTTGAGATGGAATCATTTGCACTGTTTGCAAATGCTAAGAAATTAAACAAACATGCAGCATGTCTTCTAACAATTTCAGATTCATTTGTAACTCAAGAAGTGACTTCAGCAGAGGAACGTCAACTCTCATTCACAAATATGATGAAGATTGCGTTGGATGCAGCAATTTCTTTAAAATTCTAAAAAAATAAAACTCATCGATAATCGGTGAGTTTTTTTATTTCTAATCAAACTACATTTGTAGTCATCCCGCTTGATATCGCAGAAATACCATGATAAACTACAAATGTAAACGATAAAGGAGGACGAAAATCATGAATAAAAAAACCTATAACGTAACAGGGATGATGTGTGCATCCTGTCAAAGCCAAGTTGAAAAAGCATTACAAGGTGTTGAGGGGGTTGAACATGTGGAGGTTAATCTCCTTACCAATCAAGCCGTTATTACATCACAAAACACAATTCCTGAAGCTGATTTAATCCAAGCGGTTGAAGATCAAGGTTATGGCCTTGAAATCCCCAATCCAGTCCAAGAAAAAACAGTTGATCTCAAACTTACCGATATGACCTGTGCATCCTGTGTTGCGAATGTGGAAGGTGCACTCCAACACTTAGAAGGCGTCTCGTCCGCAAGTGTTAATTTAATGACCGAACGTGCTCGAGTGACCTATGATCCTCATAAACTAAAACTGGTGGATATGATTCAAGCGATTGAACATCAAGGCTATGGTGCAAGTCGTTTGGATGAAGTTGACACAGTATCAACAGATCTCCAAACACAACAAGCTCACAAAGCGAATCGTACTCTTTACATGAGTTTAGTCTTAGCGGCTGCCATGCTCTATATTACAATGGGTCAAATGTTTGCCTATAAACTCCCATTACCATCCTTTATCGATCCAAATCTTAATGCATTAAACAATGCCCTCTTACAAATCATCATTACGGTACCGATTGTTTGGTTAAACCGTGATTACTTCAAAAGGGGTTTTAAAACATTATTCAAAGGACATCCTAATATGGATTCTTTAGTTGCTATTGGAACTGGAAGTGCAATGCTTTACAGTTTCTACGGATTCTTCAAAATTTTAAATGGCGAAGCGCATTTCGTACATCATCTCTACTTTGAGTCTGCTGCGGTAATTTTAGCGTTGATTCGTCTGGGAAAAACCATGGAGTCTCGCAGTAAAGCGAAGACCACCAGTGCCATTAAAGCATTATTAAACCTTAAACCAGAAACGGCACTTTTGATTCGTGAGGATGGTGTTGTGGAAATTGATGCGGATGAAATCCGAATTGGTGATCATTTGCTGGTAAAACCGGGTACATCCATTCCAATGGATGGACGAATTTTAGAAGGCGAAAGTGCGGTCGATGAGTCGATGTTGACTGGAGAAAGTATTCCAGTTGATAAAACGCGAAATGATGATGTTGTGATGGGGACCATGAATCTTAATGGTCGTCTTGTCATCGAAGTGACCGTTGATGATCAAAATACAAAACTTGCCCAAATTATTCGTTTGGTTGAAGATGCGCAAAACGAAAAGGCACCCATCTCTAAAGTAGCAGATAAAGTCGCAGGTGTGTTTGTTCCTGTGGTTATGGTCATTGCGCTTATTTCTGGAATTTTATGGTTTATCGCTACCAAAGACCTTGAACGTGCCCTTACAATTTTCGTAACGGTACTCGTTATTGCTTGTCCGTGTGCACTTGGACTTGCAACCCCAACGGCAATCATGGTCGGAACCGGAGTGGGTGCACAAAATGGTATTTTTATTAAATCAGCGGAAGCACTTGAGGCTGCTGCGCATATTGATACCGTTGTTTTCGATAAAACAGGAACCTTAACACATGGGAAACCTGTTGTAACGGATATCATCACGAACGTGCCTGAAAATGAATTCTTAAGTATTGTAGGTTCACTTGAAAATGCTTCCGAACATCCTTTAGCACATGCGCTTGTTTCAGAGTTAGAAAAGCGAAATCTAGAAATCTTAGCCATTGATTCATTTAAATCAATCTCAGGAAAAGGTCTTCAAGGAAGTGTTGGTGGAAAATCCATTGCAATTGGAAATGAAGCGTTGATGGCTTCGTTAAATATCTCTACAGATCGTTATGAAGCAGATGTGAAACGTTTATCTCAAGAAGGTAAAACGGCGATGTATGTTTCAGATCAAACAGCATTAATGGGGATTGTTGGAGTTGCGGATACTGTTAAAACTGAATCAATTGAAACCGTAAAAGCATTACAAGATATGAACTATGATGTCATTATGCTTACCGGTGATCATCGTGATACAGCACACGCAATTGCCCATCAAATTGGCATTAACCATGTGTTAGCAGAAGTGATGCCTGAAGAAAAGGCAGCCAAAATAAAAGAACTTCAACGTAACGGTAAAAACGTCTTAATGGTAGGAGATGGGATTAATGATGCGGTCGCTTTGGTTCAAGCCGATGTTGGGATTGCAGTCGGTACTGGAACGGATGTAGCGATTGAATCCGCGAAAATTGTGCTGATGAAAGATAACTTGAAAGATGTTGTGAATGCATTAGCCCTCAGTAAAGCAACCATGCGTAATATAAAACAAAATTTATTCTGGGCATTTGCGTATAATGTCGTGGGGATCCCTTTTGCGGCGGGAGTTTTTAAAGTCTTATTCCAAGGGCCACTTCTTGATCCAATGATCGCCGGTGCCGCAATGGCTCTAAGTTCCGTAAGTGTTGTTTCAAATGCATTGCGTTTACGTCGCTTTAAGATTAAAATATAAGAGAAAGGCGGTAACTATGAAGCATATAATTTTTGTGGATAATATGAAGTGTGAGGGATGCGTTAAACGTATTTCAGAAGAATTGGATAACACACGTGTGGATTATACGATCAGTTTGGTCAATAAATCCGTAACGGTTGAAGGATCAAACGATACCGTCCATGCAGCAAAACAAGCAATTCAATCAGCAGGCTATTCTGTAAAATAGCCTGTTTTTCTTATTTTCACGTGAAAATAGAGCAATTTAGTAGGATTAAATTGGAATAACTATATGAAGCAAAGACAGATTTGCACAAGCAACAAACATATAAGTGTGAAAATATTGGTTTTAAACCGTTTTCATGTGTGAAAGCGTAAACTACTGCGCATGATTTCATTGAGAAACCCATTTGTATTTGTTATAATGGGAAAGGTAAATAAGGAGGCAATTATGACAAAAAGAACTGTCAGTGATTTGGATGTTGCTGGTAAGAAAGTCATTGTACGTGTTGACTTTAACGTTCCATTAAAAGATGGCGTTATTACAGATGATAACCGTATCAATGGTGCACTTCCAACAATCAAATATTTGGTAGAAAACAATGCAAAAGTTATTCTTATGTCACACTTGGGGAAAGTAAATCATAAGGATTCAGAAAAAACTGAAGCAGACAAAGCTAAAAATGATATGGCACCTGTTGCAGTAAGACTACAAGAATTAATGCCTGAAACAAATGTTAAGTTTGTTCCAGTTACACGTGGTAGTGCGTTAGAAGATGCTGTTGCAGCTATGGCTGATGGCGACATCGTGTTAATGCAAAACACACGTTATGAAGTTGGCGAAAGCAAATGCGACGACAACTTATCACAATACTGGGCAAGTTTGGGAGACTTATTCGTAACAGATGCATTTGGATCTGTTCACCGTGCACATGCTTCAACAGTAGGGATTGCACAACATCTTCCTTCAGCACTTGGATTCCTTGTTGAGAAAGAAGTTAAGTTCTTAACAGAAGCAATCTATTCACCAAAAAGACCATTCGTAGCGATTTTAGGTGGTGCTAAGGTAAGTGACAAAATTAATGTTATTGAAAACTTATTAGACGTAGCTGACAAAGTTATTGTTGGTGGTGGAATGGCTTATACATTCTACAAAGCAAAAGGTTACGAAATCGGAACTTCACTTGTTGAAATGGACCGTATTGATGTAGCGAAAGCAATTATGGAAAAAGCAGGCGATAAATTAGTATTGCCAGTTGATACTGTGGTTGCTAAGGAATTTGCACCAGATGCAACACCAGTTGTTGTGCCTTCAAATGAAATTCCTGCAGATATGATGGGACTTGACATTGGTCCTAAGACAATCGAATTATTCGAAAAAGAATTACAGGGTGCGAAAACTGTTGTTTGGAATGGTCCAATGGGTGTGTTTGAATTTGACGCATTTGCTCAAGGAACATTGTCAATCTGTAAAGCAATTACAGAACTTCCTGATGTATTGAGTGTTATCGGTGGTGGAGATTCCGCAGCGGCAGCAATTCAATTAGGATTCAAAGACAAAATTACTCACATCTCAACCGGTGGGGGAGCAAGTTTAGAATTTATGGAAGGAAAAGAATTGCCAGGTATTGCAGCAATTCAGGATAAATAAAACATGAGAAAACCGATTATCTTTGGTAACTGGAAAATGAATAAGACGATTGTAGAAGCAACTGAATTCGTTCAAGGTGTTGATGCATTTGTTACAGATAAAGCAGACTTTGGTGTGGCAGTGCCTTTCACAGCACTCCAAGCATCCATTGCAAATGCTAAAAACTTACATATTGCAGCTGAAAATGTTCACTGGGCAGCAAACGGTGCTTATACAGGTGAAATCTCAGTTGAAATGTTAAAAGAAATTGGCACAAAATGGGTTGTTATCGGACACTCAGAACGTCGTCAATACTTCAACGAAACAGATGAAGACATTAATAAAAAAGCAGCTGTATTAATCGAAAATGGTATGACTCCAATCGTTTGTGTTGGGGAGACATTATTTGAATTTGAAGCAGATAAAACAGAAAAAGTTGTTCGTAAACAAGTTGCGGGTTGCTTAAGTGGTTTAAATGCAGACGATGTTCAAAACATCGTGATCGCATACGAACCTGTTTGGGCAATTGGAACTGGTAAGAGCGCAACAGTTGAGATTGCTCAAAACACATGTGCTTTAGTTCGTGACGAAGTTAAAAACTTATTTGGAGCAGAAGTTGCAGATAAAGTTCGTATTCAATACGGTGGATCCGTTAAACCTGAAAACATTGAGGAATACATGTCACAAGAAGACATTGATGGTGCATTAATTGGTGGAGCTTCACTTCAAGTGGATTCATTCAAAGCAATCATCGATGCAATTAAATAATTTATTAACAAGTTAATAAAAGAATAAATAGAGGCTCAGGAGGATATAACATGCCAAGTATTATTGATATTTATGCACGCGAAGTCATGGACTCACGCGGTAACCCAACAATTGAAGTAGAAGTAACGACAGAATCAGGCGCATTCGGACGCGCAATGGTACCATCAGGTGCTTCAACTGGTGAACGCGAAGCGTTAGAACTTCGTGATGGTGATAAATCACGTTTCGGCGGTAAAGGTGTATTAAAAGCTGTTGCTAACGTTAACGATATTATTGCTGAAGAATTAATTGGCTTTGATGTAACACAACAAAACTTAATTGACCAAGCAATGATCGAATTAGACGGTACATCCGATAAATCAAAATTCGGTGCAAACGCAATCTTAGGTGTTTCAATGGCTTGTGCTATTGCCGCAGCTGATTTCTATGATATGCCACTTTACAAATACTTAGGTGGATTCAACGGAAAAGAATTACCTGTTCCAATGATGAACGTTATCAATGGTGGTTCACACGCTGACTCATCAGTTGATTTCCAAGAATTTATGATTATGCCAATCAGTGCAAAATCAGTTAAAGAAGCAATCCGTATGGGTGCTGAAACATTCCACGCATTGAAATCAGTATTAAAAGAAAAAGGTCATGTTACAGCTGTTGGGGACGAAGGTGGTTTCGCTCCAAACTTAGCATCAAACGAAGAACCTTTAGAAGTTATTGTTGAAGCAATCAAACGCGCTGGTTTCGTACCAGGTGAAGATATCGTTCTTGCAATGGACGTTGCTGCTTCAGAATTCTACGATGTAGAAAAAGGTGTTTATGTATTAAGTAAATCAGGTGGCGAAGAATTAACATCGGATCAAATGATCGATATGTACGAAGGATTCTTAAACAAATACCCAATCGTATCAATCGAAGACGGTTTAGGAGAACGCGACTGGGATGGATGGAAACGTCTAACAGATCGTATTGGTGACCGTTGCCAAATCGTTGGTGATGACTTATTCGTTACAAACCCTGCAATTCTTGCAGAAGGTATCGAAAAAGGAATCGCAAACTCAATCCTTATTAAAGTTAACCAAATCGGTACTTTAACAGAAACATTTGACGCTATGGAAATGGCAAAACGTGCAGGATATACATCAGTAGTTTCACACCGTTCAGGAGAAACAGAAGATGCAACAATCGCTGACATTGCAGTAGCATTTAACGCAGGTCAAATCAAAACTGGATCAATGTCACGTACAGACCGTTTAGCTAAATATAACCAATTAATCCGTATCGAAGATGAATTAGGTTCAGCAGCTAAATATTCAGGTGCTAACACATTCTTCAACATCAAAAAATAATTAAACGTTGATCAAACTCACTCGAAAGAGTGAGTTTTTTTATGCGACAGAATCATCCCAAACGATAAGATGCTACACAATAATCTCATAATGAAGATTTGATATCGTTTTCAATAACTTTTAGACAATCAATAGCAGTTATCAAGGCTTGCATGTTGCACCGGACCATGGTAGTCTTAAGGTATGAAAAAACTCCATATATTTCTGGTAATAGGGTCCGGAAGTTTCTACTTACATCCCGTAAAGATGTAAACTATGGCAAAAGAGCCTTATCTTCATGATAGGATATTTTCACGTCTCTTTCTGCCACATATAATGGCAGTTTTTTTATATATTGAGGAAGAGGAGGACATTACGTGAAAAATATTCTCAATAAGTATTTTGGGATTGAAGAAGCAGGTTCGACAATCAAACGTGAATTTGCGGGAGGGTTAACGGCATTTCTTTCAATGTCATACGTTATTTTCGTTAATCCAATTATTTTAGGGCAAGCAGGAATGCCGAAGGATGCGGTCTTTATTGCAACCATTATTTCCTCGGCAATTGCAATGTTAATTATGGGGCTTTATGCGAAGTTTCCACTAGGCCTTGCACCGTGTATGTCGATGAATGCGTTCTTTGCTTTTAGTGTTGTCATGCAAATGGGGATTTCATGGCAAACAGCTTTGGCTTCGGTGCTTGCATCATCAATTTTATTCATTATTCTTGCTGCTTCAGGCGTTCGATCGAAGATTATTAAATCGATTCCACTAACCATTAAGCATGCAGGAACGGTGGGCCTCGGTATTTTTATTGCTTTTGTAAGTTTTAAAAACTCAGGGATTATTGTACCCGATCCAGGTATGTTTATTACTTTTGGTGGTTTTGATAATCCAAATGTTATTATTGCATTTGTAGGGATTATTACGGCTGCGTTTTTCTTGGTTCGTGGCAATCAATATGCTGTATTTCTCGGTATGGTTGGTGCAGCGGTTTGTGGCTTGTTGATGCGTTTAGGGGTAAATATGGGCGTATTATCAATGGCACCAGATGTAGTTGCGACGTTACCGCAATTGCCAGCAGGAAGCCCTATAGTGTTCCCTATAGAACCAATTCAAACAATGGTTCATGAAACCATGTTTGTAGCGGTGAAAGAATTACCGAACTTATTGAATCCACAAGCGATTATTGTAGTTTTAACGTTCTTATTCTTAGACTTCTTTGGAACTGCAACAACATTATCCGCTGCGGCATCACAAATTCCACATATTCCACAAGAAGAATTTGAAAACAACAATCGTATTTATATGGCCGATGCCCTTGGAACATTTGTAGGTTCACTTTTTGGAACATCAAATCTTTCAACGTATATTGAATCAGTATCGGGAATTATTAATGGTGGACGAACAGGACTTATGGCAGTTGTTACGGCAGTGCTCTTCTTGTTATCTATGTTCTTCTATCCTTTATTATCGCTTGTAACGCCAGCTGTCACAACACCAGCTATGGTTGTGATTGGGATCTTTATGATGCAAAACATTACAAATATCGAATGGCACTCAGGATTTGAAAACATTATACCTGCCTTCTTAACAATCGTGATGATGCCTCTAACGGGATCAATTGCTTTAGGGTTAACTTTAGGATTTATTTCCTATGAAATGTGTATGATTTTTGCGGGACGTGGTAAAGAGCTTCCTAAGATTATGCACTTTATTACCCTGATTTCAATAGCATATATTTGTACGTTGTAGTATAATACTAAGTAAAATTGAAAGAAGGTACCCATGAAATTACTCGAAGAAATAATACAAGAAAAAGGTAAAGTTAAATCTGAAGAAATTGTGGATGTGAGTTCATTTTTGAATGCTCAAGTAGATCCTAAAGTTATGGAAGCTTTAGGAAAAGACTTCGCAGATTTCTATGCAGATTATGACTTTGATTTGTTTGTAACAGTTGAGACATCAGGAATTGCTCCCAGTGTTTTCGCAGCGTTGTATGCAAACAAACCGCTAATCATTATCAAAAAAAGTTTAACTGAAAAAGATGACCCTAAGTTTATCCAGCAATCATGTTTTTCATTCACAAAGAAAAACGGTTATCACTTAACCGTACCGAAACATCTTATTGAAGGAAAACGTGTTATTCTTCTCGATGATTTCCTTGCGAAAGGAAGTGTTGTTCATAATGTAGATAAACTTCTAAGCCAAGCGGATGCATCGCTTGTCGCAACCGGTATTTGTATTTCAAAGAATTTTCAACCGGGTTATCAAATGCTCGTAGATGAAGGACACGACCTATATTGTCAGGCACAAATCGAATCCATCGATGTGGATTCAGGGAAGATTACCTTTAAATCATAAAAAAACAACGTTAATCAACGTTGTTTTCTTTTTCATCAAGCGGTTCATCCACTGTAATATCATTGAGATGAATGGTGGGATGCTCTTCCGTTTGTGGTTCATTAGCAATTGCTTCGTCTTGTTTTGCCTCAAACTGTTCTTGTTTGAGTGCATCATTTTTAGCTTTTTCTGCGCGTTTTGCTTTTCGTTTTGATTTCCAGACTAAATCTAAGATTAATCCAATAAGATTCGAGCTAAACATCACAATAATCCATATAAACAGACCATTGAATGCAATTGCATTGCCACCAGAACGAGCTACCGAGAACGCAAGGGCCCAAAATGATGCAAGCATTCCAAGGATAAAAAATACAATGCTTACCCAAGATCCAATATTTATAATAAAAAATGCATAGACGGATACGACAAGTGCGAGAACGACTTCATTTAATAAGAGATCCATTTGGAATGGAACTTTAAAAACGAAAAAGGTCATCACAACAAAGGTAATTAGGGTAATCGCAAGCATTACAAGACTCACAATGAGTTTTTGTTTCAGATTAAATTTTTTCATGGTTGACTCCTTTATTAAAATATAACACATTTTACTTTTATTTCACCTATTATACTGTATCATTAGAGAGAGGTGATTGATATGAGTAGTAAATTAACGATTGAAGGATCGGGCAGTATCTATGTAACACCAGATATGATGCGTTTTAGCTATGAATTAGTACAAGATGATTCGTCGTATGCAAGTTCGTTTGATGCATTAAAAAAACAATATGAAAATATTGTGAAGGCCTTTAAGCGCGTAGAGTTTAATACCAGTTTGATTAAAACGTCAGGGATCGAGGTTTCCATCCTCCAACCCACCGAAAATCAACCCAAATTATTCCGATGTGTGCAACGCCTTGTTTTTGAAGATAGTATTAATCTTACGAAGATGTCGGAGTTGTTAGATCATTTAAGAACCGGTGATGACTTTAATTTCAGTCTTTCGTATTTCTTAAAAGATTCAACCAAAGCAGATAATGATGCCTTGATTCTCGCGATTAATCAAGCTACCGATAAAGCGAAATTGATTGCGGATACTTCAGGGATCCGATTGGGTCATATTTGTAATATGGAGTACGTGAATCATGCTACTGCAAGACCAATGCATCGCATGGCCAGTGCGGATATGATGGGTTCCACGATGACTGCAAATGACTTAGCCGTGACACAATCCATTGTCATGAGTTGGGAAATTAAGTAATATTTAACGTACTTAATATCGAAGAACTGGTTTAATGAAACCACAACGTTTCATCACAATCCAAAATTTCCGTTTATCACTTAATAATGAAAACGGAAATTTTTTTTATGAATTTGAAAAAACATAAACCGTTCGAGCGTAACGATAGGGGATCAAAGTACCCATACATTTTTAGATATCAAGTAATATAGGGACTTGAAGTCGAATAAACATATCACGACGACCGGAATTGGTATTGGGCATTTCGTAGAGTACTTCACAAATATAATCCCCATTAATGACAAGGTTTTGCGCATTGATGAGTTGATGAAAGGTATGCATTGCTTCTATTTCATCCTCAAAAGATTGACAGAAAAAGACGGCATAATCCCCCTGTGGGAGCCTGTCGTTAGCTTGAGCTGGATCATCGACAAAGACAAAAAGTTCTTTTGAGTCAAAGTGTTGCCGGATAAAGTTTTCCTTGGACATAATGGAACCGACTCGATTAAAAAGGGTTTTCGATTTTAGGTGATGTTTAAAGTCGCGCAACGCATATTCATAGGCATCAATCGACATTTCGTAAATATTTTGTGTAATGGGATAACGGTAGATATGGCGTGCATGAAACGAGCTGATTTCCATCCAGTGCTTATCCATATTTTGTGTATACAAGTTGGTGGTTTCCATAAAACGATGGATTGACTGAATTTGATGGATAATCGATCGATGTTCATCGAGAAGTTGTTCTTCTTTTAATTTAAGGGAAGCCTTCAAAGACTCAAGGCTGATTTTTTGTTTTAGAATGTCATGAATCTCCATGAGATTAAAGTCTAATCGTTTAAGAAACTGAATCATATCCAACGTTGCAGACTGTTCAATCGTATAGTAGCGATAATGCGTTTCTGGATCAATCGAAGCCGGTTTGAGAAGACCGATTTCATCATAATACCGTAATGTTTGAATGGAAACATCGTTCAAACGGGCAATTTCCCCGATTCTTAATTTTTGCATAAACCCTCCTTGACTCTCACCTTACTATAGAGATTATACTATAGTTGTGAAATATATATCAAGAAATAGGAGGCTTGGATATGAAACACGAAAAGGTACGCGTTATACAATATGGCTGTGGTAAAATGGCCGAAGTGATTGTTCGTAATTTAGTTGATCACGGTGCAGAAATCGTGGGAGCGATTGATGCGAATCCGAAATTAGTAGGGGTGGATGTCGGTGACTTTGCGAATTTGGGACGTAAAACCGGTGTACTGATTTCCGATGATGCTGATAAGGTATTATCAGAATGTGATGCAGATGTTGCGATCGTGACAGTATTTAGTTATATGAACGATATGTACTCAATTTTTGAAACATGCGCAATTCATGGTGTAAACGTCATTACGACTTGTGAAGAAGCAATTTATCCATGGACCACCGCACCATCAGAAACTAATCGACTTGATCGTCTTGCGAAAGATTACAATGTTACCATTACGGGAAGTGGTATGCAAGATATCTATTGGATTAACATGCCGTGTCTTGTTGCAGGCGGTGTGAATCGTATTGAGAAGATGTATGGAACGGCTAGCTATAATGTAGAAGATTATGGACTTGCACTGGCGGAAGCACACGGTGCTGGTTATGATCTTGAGACGTTTGAAAAAGAAATTGCGCAAGCAGAAAGTTTGCCAAGCTATATGTGGAATGCAGGCGAGGGCATCTGCGCAAAAATGGGATGGACCATTAAGGCCATTTCACAAAAAAGTGTTCCGTATGTTTTAGATCATGCAATTTATTCAGAAACATTAGGACGTGAAATTCCAGCGGGGGATGCGATTGGTATGTCTGCGGTCACCACAATCCTTACACATCAAGGCCCAGAACTGGAAGTTCAATGTATTGGGAAGGTTTACGGTGAGAATGATGGGGATCTCTGTGAATGGAAGATTGTCGGAGACCCAGATGTAGTATTCTCAGTCGAAAAACCGGATACGGTAGCACATACGTGTGCAACGGTTGTAAACCGTATACCACAAGTGCTCGATGCACCGGCAGGATTTATCACGGCCGAAAAACTTGAGGAAATTCATTACCTCACGTATCCAATCGATCACTACGATTTCTAAGAACAACAAACAAAGAAACACTTTGGTTTGCCCTTTTGAACTAAAGTGTTTTTCTTATGTTTTAAGATGTTGTGATACGTAGTGAAAATCGTTATAATGTGCGTAAGGAGGGTCCATTATGAGTAGTCAAGATTTTAAGTCTGTTTTTGATATTATTGGACCAGTTATGGCCGGACCCAGCAGTTCTCATACTGCTGGAGCAGCGCGGATTGGAAAGATAGCACGCAGTATTTTTGGAGAATGTCCAGAGCGAGCCAATATTTATTTATATGAATCGTTTGCGAAAACGTATAAGGGACATGGGACCAATGTTGCGTTAGCGGGCGGTCTTTTGGGGATGGATCCCGATGATACGCGCTTGCATGAATCCCTTCTCATTGCACAAGAAGAAGGGATGAAGGTGACCTTTATTCCTTTAGTGGATAAGGTGGATCATCCCAATACTACAAAAATTGTAATGCATAAAGCGGGGCGTAAATGTACAGTCGTAGGAATATCGATTGGTGGCGGAAATGTAAAGATTACCGAGATCAATGGTACGAAAGTGGAAATCGATGGGGGTGTCCCAACAATTCTTATTTTTCATGAGGATTGTCCTGGGATGATTGCGAAGGTCGCAACCATTCTCAGTGAGATGCACATTAATATTGGTTCCATGAAAGTGGATCGTGAGGAAAAAGGAAAAAAAGCGTATATGGTGATTGAACTGGATCAAGATGATTTGGAAACATCACTGGATCGCTTACGATGTGTGGAGAATATTTATGAAGTTCTCTACATTGCGAAATAGGAGATATTATGTTTAAATCTATCCAAGAATTAGTTGATACTGCTACAGAGCGTGGAAGTTTATCTGAAACAATTATTGAATTTGAAATGAAGCGTTCCGAAGAATCCCGCGATGTCATCGTTCAACGTATGGGTTCACAACTGGATGTTATGAAACGAACCATTGAGCAGGGGAAACGCGGTGTAAAATCGACCACGGGTCTAACGGGTGGTGATGCAACCAAGATTTCAAAATATTTAAGTCATGGTGAAACGATTTGTGGACCGACGGTGATGACTGCGGTTCAAAATGCAGTTGGAACGAACGAAGTGAATGCTGCGATGGGTATCATTTGCGCAACGCCAACGGCGGGGAGTGCCGGTGTTGTGCCGGGAGTATTATCGGCAATTTCAGAACGTTATCATCTTACACGCGAACAAGAAATTAATTTCTTGTTTGTAGCGGGAGGTTTTGGTTTGGTGGTCGCGAATAATGCGTCCATTGCAGGTGCTACAGGGGGTTGTCAAGCTGAAATTGGCAGCGCCAGTGCGATGGCAAGTGCTGCGGTTGTGGATGTATTAGGGGGAACACCAAAGATGTGCGCCCATGCTTTTGCGATGACAATCAAAAATATGTTGGGTCTAATTTGTGATCCTGTCGCAGGCCTTGTGGAAGTGCCGTGTGTTAAACGAAATGCTTTGGGTGCGTCACAAGCTTTAGTATCCGCCGACATGGCGCTTGCCGGTGTAGAGAGTGCCTTGACACCGGATACGGTGGTAGAAGCAATGTATAAAGTAGGAAAAGAACTTCCGCGTAAATTCCGAGAAACCGGTGAAGGGGGTCTTGCGGATACAATTGAAGGAAGAGCCCTTGCGGAAGCAATATTTGGAAACGAAAAGACTGAATAATCAGTCTTTTTTTTCATTGAGCACAAAAATTGAGCGGTTTAGGTCGTTTAAACACTTTCTCGCTATAAAATTTGGTAGGATAGCCTTATATTCTAAGGAGAAGATAATGATTCAAATTAAAAATTTACAGGATAACAGTAATATTGTGGAAGTTGCTTCCATGGGTTGTTTTAAAGTATTGGAATACCAAAAGGATTTAAGTGTGAGTGCCGAAAATGCGATTGCTGCATATTATGCATCCGAGATGAATATTCGTAAGCGTCAAGTCTATGTTCAACTGGAAAATCAAGCCGTAACGGTTAGTGCTGGTGCGATGCAATGGTCTGCCGGTGATGTGAAGATGGGTGCAGATGTGAAAGGTGTTGGGGATTTTATTGGAAAAGCAATCAAAGGTTCTGTAACGAAAGAATCTGCTGCGAAACCGCGATACTCCGGAACGGGATATTTGATGTTAGAACCGACATATAAACACATTCTGCTTGAACGTGTTGAAGATTGGGGAAAAATTGTGCTTGAAGATGGTTTATTCCTTGCCTGCGATTCAGATATCAAACAAAAAGTTGTTTCTCGTGGGAATTTATCATCCGCAATGATGGGTGGAGAAGGTCTTTTTAACCTTGCACTCGAAGGTCATGGTGTTGCGGTTTTGGAAAGCCCAGTCCCTCGTGAAGAACTGATTGTAGTGGAACTTCAAGACGATGAAATTCGAATTGATGGAAACTTTGCGATTGCATGGTCTGGATCCTTGGATTTCCGTGTCGAAAAATCTACCAAAAGTTTAATGGGTTCTGCCGTTTCAGGCGAAGGATTTGTGAATGTGTATCGTG
This sequence comes from Erysipelothrix sp. strain 2 (EsS2-7-Brazil), assembly GCF_016617655.1. Classification (NCBI taxonomy): domain Bacteria; kingdom Bacillati; phylum Bacillota; class Erysipelotrichia; order Erysipelotrichales; family Erysipelotrichaceae; genus Erysipelothrix; species Erysipelothrix sp. strain 2 (EsS2-7-Brazil). Next base: position 21,825 of record NZ_SCFT01000015.1, on the reverse strand, counting down.
GTACAGGTAAAGTATTGCTTGCGCCGATTGCCTAAAAGAGTCACTGACTTTTTTTTTGTATCCTTTGAGTCCCTTTTAATAACAGATGCTACCTAAAAACCTATCATTATGGTATATTTTCTTTAGAAAAGAGGTGAAGTGATGAATTGGCATAAACAAAGTCTAAATATAGCGATTGAACCTACACAGGAAAAGGATTTAAAGAACCTCCAGCAGTTATGGGCTGACCCTGAAATAATGCATCATGTTGGCTTTGAGTCGGGATTGTTGCTAGATGATGAAGCCATGCAACGATGGTACAAACAGATTCATTTAAATCACAATTCAGTTCATTTTAGTGTATATCAAAACCATGACTATGTCGGGGAACTCTTCTATCGGGTCGTTGATACTTATGCGCAACTTGATATTAAACTGTACAATCGTTTTCATGTGGGTGGTTACGCATTAAGTTGGCTCATTCATGAAGTGTTTAAAAAGACATCATGTACCCATGTATATGTTGATCCAAGTCCACAAAATCATCGTGCCATTCACCTCTATCAGTCTTTGGGGTTTATTGCTGTGGATCCACCCGAAGGGTATCGTCCAAGTCAATGGGTGCTTGCCCTAACACGAAAACAGTTTAAACCGAAACAAAGTTTTATTGAATCGAAACTTCAGCTAAGACCGTTTCGCCATACAGATTTACCGCGTATTTGGGAGTTGTCAGCGAAAGAGCCGCATTATGCGTGGTGTGATTTGGATGCACCTTATTTTGAGGAATACCAACAAAAGTCTTTACGTGAATTTCTTGAGAACGAAGCACCTTTCTACCTCAACAATCCCCGCACCCGGGTAATCTTATATGATGATGTGATTATTGGTCGGACTTCCTTGTACTGGCAAGATCAACGTACGCGTTGGATGAATAGTGGTTTTGATCTTTTTGATGAATCTTTTTGGTCTAAAGGAATTGGGACCGTAGTAATGAAACTATTAATTCATGAAGCGTTTTTATTTTATGAAATCGAACGCATTGGATTTGTGACATGGTCTGGAAATATCGGGATGCAGCGTATTGGTGACAAATTGGGTATGAACCGCGAAGCAGTGATAAAAAAAGCCCGCTATTATCAAGGTGTTTACTATGATTCGGTATCCTATGGAATAACTCGATCACAATGGAAGTTAAGGCATCATGAACGGTATCAGACATGTGTGTGGCCCGCACATCAAAGCCTTGAATGCATAACAAAAATTCAAGCGTGCTTTCCAACGCATACATTGAGTGAAACACAGCGTTTCATTACAATCGCATCGTCCCAATCAATCCTAGGTTATTTAGCTTACAATTTTGAGTGTGAGACCCAAATGATGATACAGTGCTTCGAAAGCCTTGAAAGTGTGCGTGACGATTTATTGATAAAAATAATGATTGATTGCGCAGAACAGATTGCAATATACCATCAAATTCCTTATATTATTATTGAATCCACGATCGATAGGGCCCTTGATGGGTTTAAAACGATCAACATTAACGATAAACGCTTTCAAATTAAAACGACGCATCACAATGAATCAAGGAGTTAATGAAATGTATACAATCACAATCATAAGTCATCATGATATTCCCAACCTACTCGATTGTTTTGATCCGACATGGTGTGTGAAGACTATCCATACGTTTCCACTTCAATCAGAGGATACGGATTGCTTCCTCGTGGATATAGATTATTGTGATCACGATGGTGCAGCCCTCATCCCATGGCTTAAGGAAAATTATCACAAACCTATTGTCATCGTAACAACACGGTACCGTCCGAAGCGAACGCTCGAACTTTTAGTCCAAGGGGCGCAAGACTATATTGTTGAGCCCTACAATTGTGAGGTGATCCTTGAGCGTATCACCACGTTAATTAATGAGTATAAAAAAAGAAAACACATCTAATGATGTGTTTTCTTTACGCCTTCTTTAGCATGAATCATATGTGTAATCGCCAAACATACCGGTGTCGCAATTCCGTGTTTTGCACCTAAACGGGCAATTGCTCCATTCAGATAATCAATCTCTGTTTTACGCCCTGCTGCCATATCTTGGTAGAGGGAAGGATAATGATTGCCGGCTTTTTGTGGATCGTAGACGGCTTCAATTTTAGCGACTAAAGCATCCTTATCCAAAAGAATCCCTTCAGCATTGGCAACCGCAATGACTTCATCCACAACTAAGTCAGTAAGAATACGATTGTTTTCATAATGACCGTATTCCGCTACGTTGCAATCGATTAAGGTACAATATGTATTGAGTACGGAGTTTAATGCAACTTTATTCCAGATTGATTGTTTCACATCATCGCTGTAAACAACATTAAGTCCAGCTTGGTTTAAGGTCTCAAGGAGTGTTTTATTAAAGGGTGATTGGGTTTGATGAACTTGTTGGAGTTCAATAGCACCGGACCCAACTGCATCAACAATTCCAGGGCCACCAAGACCTGAAGTCCATACGGTTACCCCTAAAAAGATATTTTCTTGAGGAACATATCGTTCAATAACCTCAACATTTCCCAATCCATTCAATAAACAGATTACGCGTGTGTTGTCGGTAATAACGTGTTTGATGTCTTGCATCATAGCATCAAGATGCATCGCTTTGGTAAAGACAAAGACAAGATCAAAGGTTCCTTCGACTTGACTTGGTGAAACCGCTGGAATCTGAACAAAGCCTTCATCGACGCCATCAATAATCATCTTGAGTCCGTGTTCATTGATTGCATCACGATGTGCTTGCCATCCATCCGCAAAAACAATTTCATTACCACTACGGTGCAATAGGGCACCAAAGCGCGCACCCATGGCACCCGCACCTGCAAATAATATTTTCATTACAATTTCCTCTTACTTTCACAAGTATTGTAACATCATCTTAGAAAATATGAGAAAGACGTGCACATAAAAAGCAGCCGACGGACTCAGCTGCTTTTTAAATAAGGACTAGACGACAGTTTTCTCCACATGTGAAGGAGGATAGCCAAATAAATGCTTAAATATTTTGGTAAAATAAGAAGTTGAATTATAGCCACAGGCTTTAGCAACCTCGCCCACACGTAGGTTTGACTCGCTTAAGAGTTCATAAGCATAATGACATCGTACCTCATTGAGGTAGTTGTTGATTGTCGTATCGGTCTCTTCTTTAAAAAGACGACAGTAATAAAACTTACTGATTCCAATATCACGACAAATTTGATCAAGTGTAAGTTCCTCTTTATAATTTTTATGCATATACTGAATGCCTTGTTTTACGATATCAATTTTTGAATGTTTGCGATCAGTATGAACGGGAACGCGTGGTTGATATTTAACCAGCATGTCAAAGAGGGAATAGGTTAAAGGATTTAGAGATGATGTTGCATCATTAAGACTCGCATCGTACTCAAGCGAAATTACATGTAAAATGGCTACAAGTTCTTGCCTAAGTGAGAGTGTTTCAAACTGTTTATGTTCCAAATCCAGATTAAAATTTTCCGGATAACGATGATCAATGATATAACGATCAAGTGTTATGCCTTCTGTTTTTGGTACAATTCGTCGTGTTTGCCCAGGATTTATAAAGACGACCGTGTCTTTCATTGCGGTAAAGACCTCATCTTCAATATTAATCTCACACAGACCGGTTTTGACTAAAATAATTTCAAAGTCATTATGCCAATAAAAGGCATTGGTTGCAGTTGAAAGATCAAATTCGCAATGTTCCACAATTAATGGCGAATCTGCACGACTAAAACTATAATGTTCGAAATAAAGATTATTCATACCCTAGCACCCCTAAACAATTCTTTATATATCATTATCTTATATTTTCAGTATAGACTTGCTTTTATTAAGTGTCAAGTAAACGCTTACAAATTTCAGAGTGTTCACAATAAATGCGTAGTATATTATCTATATTAGCGGTAAATTGGCTTATTTTGTCCTTTATTGGATTCATTTCACAAATTAAACATCTCTTAAAAAGATAGAAATCTTGCTTAAAAAAAACCAAATCAAACGATTTGGTTAAAATGTTGAGGTGAGGTAGGCAATTCCAAGGTCGATGGTCGCTTGAATGGCTTCTTCATGTGTCCGTTCAAAGCTGTGTGATGCATCAACGCCGGGACCAATCAGTCCTGCTTTAAAATCATATCCTGCACGTAATGCAGCCGAAGCATCGGAGCCATAGTAAGGATAGATATCAATCTTATAAGGAATTTTGTTTTGTGAAGCAAGGGCAACAAGACGTTTGCGAAGGTCATAATCATAAGGACCACTACTATCTTTCGCACAGATTGTCACTGAAAATTCGTCTGATGTTTGACCTTGTCCAGGTGCAGCCATATCGACTGCGATGAATTCAAATGTTTTTTCGGGAATTGCGGCACTTGATCCATGTCCAACCTCTTCAAATGTAGAGATAAAGAAATTGGTTGTGTAGGTTGGTTTTGTTTTTGTGGATACAAAATGTTCAGCCATACCAAATAAAGCAATGACACACGCCTTATCATCCAGGTGACGGGATTTGATAAAGCCGCTCTCAGTTACTTGACAACGTGGATCTAAATGAACATAGTCTCCAACATTAATGCCTAAAGCAATAACATCATCATATGTTTTAACTTTTTCATCGATACGAACATCTAAGTTCTTTTGAGTCCGCTCTGTTGTGGATGTCAGTGATCCGTGTACATGAGAGGATGCGACATTTGTAAGAATTGTTCCAGAATAAAAACGGCCCGATAGCGTTTCAATTGCGACATGTTCGCCTTCAATCGTTGCCCATGCATAACCACCTAATTGGGTAAGACGAAGTTTACCATCGGATGTAATCTCTTTAACAAGACATCCCAAGGTATCTACATGTGCGGATAACGTAACTTCTTTATCGGTACAGTCACCCTCTAATGTGGCAATCAGTGCACCTTTAACGGTTCGATAAGTTTTAAGGCCTAATGATTGGAAGCGTTTCTCACAGAATAATACAGCTTCTTCAGTATTTCCAGTAGGACTTTTAATGTTTAAAAGTGTTTCTAAATCATGGATTAGATGTTTCATAAGTGTCTCCTTTATATTACAAGTATTATGCCATAGATGATGTTTTAAGCATAGGTTATCCATAAAAAAAGAGCATAAACTACGCTCTAAATTACAAATCCAATAATCATGACTGTTGTTTCTTGACTGGGATCAAAATATTCATACCGTTCCAAAACAACTTTAGGTTGACGTTCTGCTTCAATGACATTTGCTTGTTTTAAATGATTCCAAGCGAAATCAACAAGTGGTGTTTCAAAGAGTTCACCATTGCGTGTTGACCCCTCAATAAAGACGTTCACAAGGACGCCATTCGGTAAATCATAACACTCATAAGATTTTGGTACCGGTGCATCACGTTTAAAAATTTGTCCAATCCAATATGCATCATCTTCCGCAATAAGACCAATGGGTGAGGCATAATGTGGTGCACACTCTTTCATAACATCCTCAAATAAATCAGCTTCAAACCATGTCTTCCATTGATTTTGATACATACCATTTTCCTGATCTGCTTCTGTATAGCGTTTGCCAATTAATTTTAAGGAATGATGTACAATTTCATTTTCCAACTCAACAACCTTCAACATACGTTCCATCTCCAATCTCTTGAGATTATCATACGCTACATAAAGCAGACCTTCAATTATTATTTTTGGTTTTGAGATGCGAGTGTTATAATATATGGAGGAGTGTGATCGCTATGAAAGATTCAAAAAAAATCATGATTTGGTCGGTAGAAATTATCGTATGTGCAATCTTTTTTATGATTTTCGACTTGGAAGTAAAGATTACGGGAATCGTTGTAATTTTATTTGTATTTATAATGTTGAATGAACACTTTCTTTATGGGTTATTGGGTCTAAAAGATAAAGATCACAAATAGCGTTGTGGGTTGAGTGGCATTTTAAATTTCTTGTGTTTTAAGCAATCTTGTGTTAATCTCATATATCAAAGAGGTGATTTTATGGGAACAATCGTAACAATCGGTGGGGGCACCGATGTATTTGGAAGTGCACCCGCGATCGAAAAGGAATTAATCGCAATGACCGGAAAGAAGGAGCCACGCGTGCTTGTGTTACCGACTGCGAGCTCAGATCGTGTTGAATATATCGAGGCGCTCACGCAACGATTTGAAGCGCTTGGGTGTGTTGTAGACGTTTTAAAACTTGTGTCGGAGTCTCCATCTCAAGCTGTCATTCAGTATAAATTATTAAATACCGATTTAATTTATGTTGGTGGTGGGGATACTCGTATGATGATTAAAGTATGGCGTCAACGGGGTGTTGATCATGTGTTAAAAGATGCGTATCACCGTGGAATTATCCTCGCAGGTCTTAGTGCAGGGTCCAATTGCTGGTACCAATACAGTCATAGTGATTCAGAGTCCTTTGATAATAAGGAAGATTGGAAATTCATCATGACATCAGGTCTTGGTTTTATTCAAGCAGTTCATGTACCACACTATAATGAACCAGGTCGTGAGACATTTGATGCATTTTATAAAGCGTATCCATCTGTACCAGGGATTGCGTTGGAGAATGGGGTTGCGATGATTTACGAAGGATCGAAAGCACATATTCTTAAAGAACATAATCACTGTAAAGCGTATGTTTTGACGCATGTTGATGGTACGATTCAAAAGCATGAAATTCATGAAGATGACGTCTTGGAAATTGAATTGAATCTTTAAAAAATAAACAGTTGGTGTTTCGTTTGGAACCGCCAACTGTTTTTGCTTGAACATAAAAAAACCACTCGAAAGTGGTGTAATAAACTCAATGGTGCTCCGTCACGGGCTCGAACCGTGGACCCACTGATTAAGAGTCAGTTGCTCTACCGACTGAGCTAACGGAGCGTTTGCCTTTATATTATAACGCTATGATTTTTAAATTCAATAAAAACTTTAATTTTTTTCAAAAACATCAAACTTGAATGCGAAAATCATATATCATATAATTGAAAGAGTTTGAAGGAGATATCTATGAAAGAAACGGATGCATTAATAATTGGCAAGGGACCTGCGGGGATTCAAGCTGCCGTATATCTTAAACGTGGGAATGTAAACACAACGGTTATTGGTAAAGATTTAGGCGCAAGTGAAACGGCACGGGATGTGGATAATTTCTACGGATTCACCTCAATTGGTGGTGTTGAATTGGTTCAACGTGGGATTGATCAAGCCATTGAGTTGGGCATTGAAGTTGTGACGGATGAAGTGTTGTCCATTGGTTTTGATGGAGTAACTTATGTTGTTGAAACGATTCATGAGACGTATAAAGCCATCAGTGTGTTGTTAGCGACGGGGTCTCATCGAAACATTCCAAGAATTCGTAAGATCCGTAATTATAATGGACGTGGTGTTTCATATTGTGCAGTATGCGATGCATTTTTCTATCGCGGTAAAACGGTTGCCGTGGTTGGAAGTGCTGAGTATGCAGCTCATGAAGCAGCGGAACTTGTAGAGGTAGCATCGAAAGTCTATGTATTGACCAATGGTGAGCCAATCACAGGAACTTTTGATGACCGTTGTATTATCCTCGAAGAAAAAGTAAAGACCGTGGTTGGTGAGGAAAAGGTTTCGGGCGTGGAAATGGAATCAGGTATCTTAGAATTGGATGGTATCTTTGTTGCCATTGGTTCTGCTACCAGCACCGATCTCGCAAATAAATTAGGTCTAGGTGTTGAAAATGGTCGGATTCTTGTTAATGAGAATATGGAAACGAATATGCCAGGGTTGTATGCCGCAGGAGATTGTACGTTTGGGGTCCAACAAATTGCGAAAGCTGTAGGGGATGGTTGTATTGCCGGGATGAACATGATCAGTTATATCCGTGGGATTAAACGGGGTTTGACGGCGTGATTCAGATTTTCGCATCGGATTATGACGGCACCCTCTTTCGAAATTCAACGGTAAGTCACGACGACCTTGAGGCCATTAGGACATTTCGAGCATTGGGAAATAAGTTTGGAATTGTCACAGGCCGTACGATTCATTCCATTCAGTCTGAGATTGAAGCCTATAATATTCCGGTTGATTTTATTGTCGGGATTAATGGGGGTGTCGTGTTAACCCATGATCACCAAGAAATTTTTATCAGTGATTTAGATCAATCTGTGGTGGATGCCATGATTGAGGATTTGAAAGCCTTTGAGGTTTCTTTCTATGGTGTCAATGATGGGTACCGGTTAAGTCGCGTTGTGTTGGATGCATCCGCCCATTCTATGGTCCCAAATATCCCGCTTACCGATTTAGATGTTTTAAAACAAGAACGTGGTGTTCAGGCATTGTATGTTGTGACATCATCACCAAGGCAAGCCTTAGCACTTACCAATCATATTAATCAACATTATGGTGCGTTGCATGTTGAGGCGAGTCAGAATGTTTGTGCTGTGGATATTGGAGCTCACGGGATTTCAAAAGCAACCGGACTTCAAAAGATAATCGATTACTATGACTACAAAGGGCCCATCTACACGATGGGGGATAGTTATAATGATGTTCCAATGCTTAAAGCATTTCAGGGGTTTGTAATTTCTACGGGAGAAGCCTTGGTAAAAGAAATGGGTGTAGCACATTATTCTAGCGTTGGTGACGCACTCTCCACACTTTTTAATAAAAAATAGCGAAACAAGCATGATTGCTTGTTTTTTCTATGTTTAAAGCGATAAAAACTGTTATTATAAAGGACGAAGAGGGGAATTCTATGAAGATTTATAAGAGGTTTCAGATGCTTCTTGGCTTTATTGTGTTTTTGGCCGGAGCAATTCTAGCTTTAGGTGCATGTTTTTATTTCCTCGCACCAGGAAAACTTGAAATATCAATTCAAATGCATGGATTGGGACTGATGGTGATGATCTTAGGATTTATGATCAGCGGTGAATTAACCAAACTTGGTCAAAAATATGAAATTTGTATGTGCATTCCAGGACAAATTTTACTTGCGTTAGCGTCTTTATCCGTAATTATGTGGATTTTATCCTATCCTGTTTTGCGTGTTTTTGATCTCTATTACATCTATATGGGACTGCTTATTGTCTGGAGTATTGGACTGGGGATTTTAAGTTGGTGGCGTTGGCCAGGAAAGTGTGTTCGTCCTAAACGACCTGTTAAACAACAAACACATTTTACTGAAGAACAAGCATTTCGTAATGCCCTTGAAACCCAGTCATATCAAACGATGTGTCAGATTTCAAAAATTCTTGATGTGCAACGGGGGGTTGAGGACCAAGCAAAGCTTGTGAAGCCCTTGCGTATGGATACATGCATTCAACATGTTTTTGGTCACAGTTTAAACTTTGATTCGTATGAACATTTTTTAAAAGGGTTGGATGTTCGCTATTTAATTACCTTGACCCAATGGATGTTAGATCCTTCAGATTGGAATCGATTAAACAAGGAGATCGAAAATGATCGTTATAACTTTAACGGTCCAAAGAGTATGTTTGATAACCGTTTCTTAGAAATTCATCGTTTAAGTGATTATTTACTCAATGAAACGATTGAATTGCCAGAAGGAGCACCGAATTTTTTCCGTACAACACGGGTTAATACTGTCTTTGTGACAATTGCAAGTGCCGTTGCGATTTCAAAACTTTTATTCTTTGAGCGCATTGCAGTAAGCTTAGACACACGTCATCCATTGTATAAAATGCTTTCAGAAGCATGTTTTAAAACGGATTCCGTTGTCGGGGTGTATCAGGAGACGGTTGAAACGTATGCACTGGATCCCTTGCCTGGGATTCGTGATCGATTTGAATACCGGTATCTCGTGAATGATTTTTACCATAGTAAATATGATCAAGACGGCCGTTCAATTTTTAATGATGTGGTTGTAGATCCAGATAAGAGCCTTCACGACACCATTTGTTATTGGTTGGAACACTATGCAAAACATCCTGAGCAGGCACACCAAAGCATTACGCGTCCGATTATGCATGCATGCATTCGAAGAGGGGTAGGAATCGAAAGCACTAAATCAAGAGATATTATTTGGATTTTAAGACAACTGGGAAACTATGAAGCGTACTTTAACGATTATCAATTAAAATATGCAGATACGTTTCAAGCCTTCGAAGAAGAAAAGGAACGCGATCAATCTTTAAATCTTGCATGTGCTCATATTAAAACGGATTTACAGTTTTATCAGTATACCAAAGATTTGTTAAGTAAGTTTTGTTATACCGTATTGGGACGTGACCAGGAAGTGAATCCATCCGAGATGGTTCTTTACCGAGCGGATGGGTTTACCTACTATGTTCGCATTTTATACATGACCTCTCGAGTGGACCAACAATCCATTATGGATGGCTTGTCATCACCCTACTGGGATCGCGTTGATGCCCGGGTAATTCTTTCCAATGCGGACTATACTCCAGAAGCACGAGATCTTGCGGAAACGCATCACGTTCAATTATTAAATGGGAAAGATTTAGGCGTAATCAAACATTATGCGACACGTAAGAAACGCATTCATGATTTGGATATTATTAAGCGCTTAGGTGACTTAGAAACAGTTTAATCAAAAAGTGGCGATGCAAAAGAATGGCATCGCCACTTTTTGACGTTTTGGGGTTGTGGTTTGATCAATCGTAACGTATAATATGAATACATGAACAACTGCTCATATGAAAGGATAACACTTATGGATCAAAAAGAATTGGAACACCACGAAATTAAAGCACTTCAAGAAACACTCTTAGCGGAAGAAGAATATACAGATTTATCGATGTTGTTTAAAATGTTTGCAGACCCGACACGTTTGCGTATCTTTACCATCTTGTCTCAAGAAACGGTTTGTGTTGATGACTTAGCGGCAATCTTGGGGATGACCCAATCTGCAGTATCACATCAGTTGGCTTCACTTCGAAAGATGAATCTTGTAAGAAGTTCAAAAGTTGGGAAAAATGCATACTATCACTTGGCGGATAGTCACGTAATGCAAATCTTCAGTCAAGCACTGGATCACGTAAAGGAGTAAATCATGAAAACAATTAAAGAAGTTAAATTTGAATTGGAAGGGTTACATTGTGCGGATTGTGCCGGTAAAATTGAACGCGAACTTCAAAAGCAAGACTATATCGAAGATGCTCGTGTTGATGTAGTTTTGGGAAAAGCAAAGCTCAAAATTAAAGAAGGTATTGACGTGGATGATGCGTTTGTAAAGAATGTAACCAATTCCATCCAGAGTATTGAGAACATCGGTGTCACCTTAGAAGGGGGCCTTCAAGAACATCCCCACGATGACCATAAAGGCCATAATCACGATCATGAGGATGCGGGCATGTCACCATTTATTTGGCTGGGAGGACTCATAATTCTTTTACGTCTCTTTATCGATGCAAGTTGGTTAAACGTTTTAACCATTGCGGTGTATTTTGTCGTTGGATGGCCAGTACTCAAAGCATTTGTAAGTGGTTTATCACGAAAACAATTTTTTGATGAAAATGTCTTAATGTCGGTAGCGACACTTGGTGCATTGGCCATTGGGGAATACGGAGAAGCCTTGGGTGTTATGGTTTTCTATAGTGTTGGGGAATATTTCCAACATAAAGCCGTTGATGATTCCCGTGCTTCCATTAAAGCATTATTGAATAAACGTCCTCAGTTTGCACGTAAACTTGTAGATGGTGTTGAGGAAATCGTCGCGTGTGAAATGGTTCAGATTGGGGATCGCATTCGCATTAATCCTTCAGATCAGGTTCCTCTAGACGGTCGTGTCGTTGCAGGAAATACAACATTTGATATGTCGTCACTCACGGGTGAATCGATGCCCGAAAATATTTTTGAAGGGGATACGATTCTCTCGGGGTCCATTAACCTTTCATCTCCAATTGAAGTGGAAGTAACGAAAGAATATTCAAATTCCACAATCTCGAAGATGTTGACACTGATTGAAGCATCTTCCGATAATAAAGCGAAAACAGAAATCTTTATGACGAAATTCTCGCGTATTTATACTCCAATTGTATTTGTACTTGCCCTTGTGATTATGCTTTATGTGGGGATTACAACTGGCGTTGCATATGATGGGATTTATCGGGGTCTTGTATTCTTAGTCATTAGTTGTCCTTGTGCCTTAGTCTTGTCCATTCCACTTGGTTATTTTGCGGGTATCGGACGAGCAAGTAAATCAGGTATCTTAATTAAAGGTGGCGAATCGATTGAAGCTCTTGCAGCCGTCGATGGTGTGGTCTTTGATAAGACCGGAACTCTTACAAAAGGGGAACTTGTAGTTACAGACGTTCAAGGTCGTGATGATGTTTTAGAAATTGCAGCACATTTAGAATCGTATTCAAACCACCCGATTGGGAAAGCGATTGTGGGTGCATACGACAAACCGGTGAATTTAGATCGTGTTACGGATGTTAAGGAAGTTTTTGGTAAGGGGATTCGAGGCCTTTGGGATGGTGATCCGGTCTTTGTAGGATCGCTTAAAAATGTCAAAGAAGAAGGGTATGATGTCAGTCTTTATGAAACTGATATGACATCCGTTCTGGTTGTTTTAAATGATGTATTAATTGGTGGCATAGAATTGGATGATACACTTCGTGATGACAGTAAGCAGTTAATTGAAGATTTACACAAACGTCATATTTTCAGCGTCATGTTAAGTGGAGACCGTCAAAGCGTTGTGGATCGCGTTGCGAAAGAGATGGGGATTGATGTTGCATATGGGGAATTACTTCCAGAAGATAAAGTTTCTCAATTTTCAAAAATAAAAGCACAACGCAATGCAACTTTAGCGTATGCAGGTGATGGTATGAATGATGCTGCGGTGTTGGGATTGAGTGATGTCGGATTTTCAATGGGTGCGGTTGGAAATGATCTTGCGATTGAATATTCTGATGTTGTGTTGGTCAATGACAACCCTCATCAAATTCTAGAAACGATTGATATTGCAAAGAAAACGCAACGCATTACGTATATGAATATTATTCTCATTATGGTTATCAAAATATTAGTATTAGTCCTTGGAAGTTTAGGGCTTGCGAAAATGTGGATGGCAGTTATTGCGGATGTGGGTGTAAGCATTCTTGCAGTTCTGAATGCAATGCGCATTATGCACGTTAAACGTTAGTCAAAACCAAAAAACATGAATCAAAGCATTCATGTTTTTTTTACGAAAAATATAAAGATAAAGTTTGGATTTTAAATCACCGTTTGCGTAGCGGTGTGATTAATTGTAAGCATTTTTCATGAAAAATATCATATATTTACATTTTATGAAACAAAGGTTATAATATCACCAGTAGAGAGATAAGGATGATGTACATGCAGGAATTATTAAACAATGGTTATTTTTGGCAGAAAATCGATTCACTCGTTTTATCAACAAATGTAGTAATTTCTCAAGTCAAAGGGTCTCACCATCCTAAGTATATGAATATGGTGTATCCTGTTGATTATGGGTATCTTGAAGACACAGATCAAATCAAGGTATTCAAAGGAAGTTTAAAACGTTCAAGTGCAGACGCTGTGATGATTGTCGCGGATATTTTAAAGAGAGATTTAGAAGTGAAACTTTTATGGGGTTGTACTGAAGCGGAAGAACTTGAAACCATTCGTTTTATTAACCAAACGGATTATCAAAAAGGGATTTTAGTTCGACGTGGCAATGTGTTACCGGAATGGGCAATGACTGACTAAACTACACCCTGTGTAGTTTTTCTTATGTCATCATGAATTGAAATGAAACGATTTAACGTATAATATGTATCGTGTACATCACCAATGCAAACGATGGTGCAGATTATGGAAAATAAGGAGGACTGATCATGGGTCGTAAATCACGTGAGAAGAAAAACCGTGTTCCGGGGGAACATGTGAGTAAGAAACAGTTAAAACAGGCAAGTGTTAAAGAAGCTCAAGCAAATGAAAAGTCAGAAATTGCTTCGCTTGCATTAAGCATTGCTTCATTAATTTTTGTGTTTATTGGAGTATTCACGAAGCAACAATGGTATTTATACATTGCGATGGCTTGTGTCTTGGTATCGCTTGTTCTTAAATATCTTGGAAAACGTCGCAAATCATAATTTAGGACGATTGGAAAACTGGGAGACCAGTTTTTTTTTGCTTTTTGTGTGAATGGATTATGAAGCTTATTGTTGAACTTTGCTATGATTTTCACAAAGTAAGGTTCTTTTTGGTTGTTTTATGCTTTAATTTGTATTATTCTGCGGTTTTGTACTTTGAAACACTCGTCAAGAAAATAGGATGATGATTATAATAGTACCTGTAAGTAGCTACTACAATAAATGAGGTGATTCAATGGAAAAAGCTGTTTCATTGTTGAAGAGTTTAAACTTTTCAGAATCAGAGTCAAAAGTCTATTTGACGCTTTTACAAAACAATCCAATGACAGGATATGAAGCCAGTAAATTATCAGGGGTAGCCCGTTCTAAGGTGTATAACATACTCGAGAGCCTTAGAGATAAGGGTGCTGTATTGGTTTCTAAACAAACAGATCCGGTGCATTACAGTGCTGTGGATATTCAAGAGGTCATTGATAATTTTAAATATCAAATGAATGATCGTCTTGGTGATGTTTCGGATGAATTACAACGTTTTAGTCATAAAATTGAATCAACGGAGTTATGGAGTTTAAAAGGTTATGAAAATGTCTTTAATCGCTGTCGTCGTTTGATTCATGAAGCAAAATCAACCGTTTTGTTACAAGTTTGGAAAGAGGATTTACCGCTAATCTATGATGAACTTAAACAATTCGAGGCACGATCTGGAAATCTTGTTGTGATTCTTTACAGCAAGGATAAGAACTATGAGGTCGATTTAAAACACGTTTACGCTCATGGTTTTGAGGAAGCGATGTTAGCGGAAAACCGTGGTTGTCGATGGATTAATCTTGTTGTGGATGATGAAGCACTCATCTTTGGTCATATAGAGCCACAAAATGTAGAGGTCTTGTGGACAAAAGCACCCAGCATGGTGTTTTTAGCCAAAGAGAATGTACGTCATGATGCGTATTGCTTAAGATTGATTGATGCGTTAGATGAAGAAGCGAAGAAAGAATTTGGACCCGACTTACTCAAAATAAAAACACTATTCTAAGGGAGAAAACATTATGTTAGGAATAATTTTAGGAGCCATCGTTTTAATTAACGGGACCTTCTTAGTGAAATTTGTTATGGACTTATTAGCACACCGTGAAGAAACAAAAGCAGAACCCGCACCAACTGTTGGTCTCGCTATTTCATCGTTTATTATGTTCTTTTTATCAACATTTGGAATTTCAGACTTTGCGATTTCAACGGTCTTGTATCGTAAATTAAAGTGGGTGGATGATAAACGCTTACCTGGTACATTAAATACACAATGTGTGTTACCCGTAGCAGTTATGGCATTATCATACATCTCTGGAATTCAAGTCGATCTTACTACATTACTTGTATGTATTGGAGCACAAATTTTAGGTGCTTATGTCGGACCACGCTTTGTTGTGAAACTACCCGTTGAATTGATTCGTAAATTTATCGGTATTGGTCTTGTGATTGCATCAACCTTAATTGTTGCAGGTAAAATGAATATTATTCCATCAGGTGGAACGGCTACGGGACTTTATGGCGTGAAACTTGTTGTGACTGCAATTTTAATCTTTATCTTTGGCGCTTTAAATAATATTGGTATTGGTTCTTATGCACTAACAATGGTTACGGTTTATGGAATGGGTCTGAACCCAGGGGTTGCATTCCCAATTATGATGGGTGCTGCGACATTCTCAGTTCCTGTTGGAAGCATGCAATTTATTAAATTTGGTGAATACAGCCGTAAGATTACATTATTCACGTCAACACTTGGTGTTTTAGGGGTTCTTATAGCAGTTTTCCTTGTGAAGTCGTTAGATGTAAGTATGTTACAATGGCTTGTAGCGGGAATTCTTCTCTATAGTGGAGCAAGCATGATTTATGAAGAGTTCTTTAAATCAAAAAAAATGGTAGAAGCAAACTAGGAGGCTATGATGTTAGTTATTAGTAAGAGTGATATCGAAAATGTATTTTCAATGAAAGAAGCCATTGAAGCGGATAAAGAAGCGTTACGCATGTATACAGAAGGTGGTACCACAGTACCCCTTCGTACAAATATTGATGCGAAAAATGGGCAAAACTTATTTATGCCTGCTTATGTTTCAGAGTTGAATACTACAGGAATTAAAATTGTTTCTGTATTCCCAAATAATCCAAGTCTTGGAAAACCAGCAGTACCTGCACAAATGGTGCTACTTGATGGGGAAACGGGAGAAGTTTGTGCCATGTTGGATGGTACTTATTTAACACAATTAAGAACGGGTGCTGTTCAAGGTGCTGCAACGGATTACCTTGCATGTGCTGATGCGAAAGAAGCGGTTTTAATTGGAGCAGGTGGACAAGCGGAATCTCAACTTGAAGCAATGCTTGTTGTTCGTGATTTAGACCGTGTGGGTGTTGTGGATCTTAACCGTGAATTTGCGGAAAAATTTGTAGCACGCATGAATGAAAAATTTGCGTCATACAATACTGAAATTTATTTAGTTGAAGATGTTGATGCAGCCATTTCAAATGCGGATATTATTACTGCAGTTACAACATCAAAACGTCCTGTATTTGATGGTTCCCTTGTGAAACCAGGCGCTCACGTTAATGGTGTGGGTGCGTATACTTCAGAAATGAAAGAAGTTCCTGTTGAAGCGATTGCGAAAGCAGATGTTGTTGTGGTTGATACCTTTGATGGTGTCTTTGCAGAAGCTGGGGATGTTTTGAGTGCCTTGGAACAAAATCTTAAAACAAAAGAAGATTTTGTGGAGATGGGGACTTTAGCACTTGACGGTTCAAAAGGACGTCAACGTGATGATCAAATTACATTCTTTAAATCTGTGGGGACTGCAGTTCTTGATGTTGTTGTGGCACATAAGATTTATGAAAAAGCACGCGAACTAGGAATTGGTACTGAAATTTAATTACGGTACGTTTCGATGTATACAAATGAAAAACCCTTATCCATGTTTCTTGGATAAGGGTTTTTCATTTCTGGTAGGCCCCTGATTTATTTCAACTTAAAGTTAAGGTATGATTTAAAAGTATTTTTAGGGTGAATCTTGGTTAGCGTTCATTTATGAATGGACACAGTTGTTTTACCCAAACCATCATTTCACTTTCCTTTTCGTGTCCATAAAGGACTGCCATGCATTCAAAGATACGAAAGCATGTTCGCGCCTTCAATGTTCGTTATCACTTAACAATGAGGCTATTATGCGTCCTCGCGTTGATTTAAAAACAACTGTGTCTTTCAAAATGTATTAATGAGCCCCTTGAGGGATGATTGGTTTTTTAGAATCTTTAAAGATTTGATGCACGTACGCTCTTGACTGTGGTTTTCCCTCCAAAAGATCAGGGGTGATAAAATAACCGGCAACCGATTCCGCAAAGGCTTCGTAAGTATTTGTGGAGCCATAGGTGCCATCTTGCCATTCATTCAAATAAATCTGTTCCCATTCTGTTGTGTCATGCGCCCCGGTGGCAAATCCGTATAAATGAGCCATCTCATGATACATGCTTTCTGTATCCATAATCATCCAATCTTGAAGCAAATATATATAAGGTTCATGTGGCATTACATAAGCATAGGACCCTTCTGGAACTTCATGGTAACCACGACGAAACGCATAGAAATATTGGCGTAGTTTGGTTGGCATGCCCGCAATCATAGGATGAGATAAATCGGGCATGTCGCCATGGTAATTATAATTGATGCCATAGGATGAAATATCTTCGTACTCTAAATTTGGATTGGAATTTGAATCAGAATCTTCGCCCGAATCCGTTTCCTCAAGGACGTCTTCTTCAACAGAGCGAGTGTCAACGACACTGATGTTTTGGTAGCGCCGTAAAAGTTCGGGTACGACCACGTTTTCAAGGTGCTCAACTTCTAAGACATCCGATCCAATCGATGCTTCGGTTTTTGAATACTGTTTTGTTTCTTTGTGGCAACCACTTAATAAAAGGAGTAAGCAAAGTGTAAAAAGTGTTGGTTTCATAGATCCCCCTTGAAAGCAATAAAACGCCTGGTACGGCGTTTTAAAATAATGTATGAATTGCGTTATAAATACCGTTATCTAAAATATCGGTTGTGACATAGTCCGCTGCTTCTTTAACATGTTCAGGGGCATTACCCATGGCAACCCCAATTGCAGCCATTTCAAGCATGGTTAGATCATTGGCGGCATCGCCAAATGCGATCACCTCATCCCATGTTAAACCGAGACGATCTAAAACAATTCCAATTCCCGCGATTTTACCCGCACGGATTGAATAAATATCATAGGCATCAGCATACGCTTTCGCATAATGTCCATCCGGACATAATGCTTTTGAAGCTTCAATAAGGGATTCATCACCCATTAAAAAGAGACCCATAGGGACTTCATCACCTTCTTCAATTGACTGAGCGTGTGTGTAGTCCACAAGAATGTCTTGTTTTTCACTGCCTTGCATATATACCGTTTGAAATATTTCAAGATTACGGTAGACACGCATATCATGTTGCATTTTCATAGCAAGGCCAATATCGTGGTGATTGCAGTAGTCAATGATTGCATTGACTTCACTGCGCACCATTGGCACATTAAAAATTACATCCTTATTATGATCATAAACACATGCACCATTAATGGTGACATAGTAATCCGGATTAATGGTTTCGTGGATATCATCATGAATGAAGTAAAAAGCACGTCCGGTTGCAATCATTACTTCGATTCCTTTCGCTTTAAGATCGTTAATTGCTTGAACTGCTGTTGATTCTATTTTGACTTTTCCGCGTTTGATGAGGGTATCATCAATGTCAAAAATCGCGAGTTTTATTTTTTTAGTTTCCATATTCATTATTTTAACACATTTCTCTTTCATATTAGCGTTCTTTTATGTATAATATACCATAAGTTTATGGAGGTAGATGAATATGATGAATGGTAAAGTAATTAAAGAAGCTTACACATTCGATGACTTGCTTTTAGTTCCTGCAAAGTCAGAAGTTGTGCCAGCTCAAGTTAAATTACAAACGCGTCTAACGGATAAAATTACACTGAACATCCCTATTGTTTCAGCTGCAATGGACACTGTTACTGAAGATGCCATGGCAATCATGCTTGCGAAATTGGGCGGTATGGGATTTGTGCATAAAAACATGCCAATTGAAGCGCAAGCGGCAATGATTAAAGCCGTTAAAGAAACTGAAGTTGAATCATCATTCGAGGATGCAAACATCGACCCACAAGGACGCCTACGTGTAGGTGCTGCAGTTGGCGTTGGCGAATCATCATTAGAACGTGTACGTGCACTTGTTGAAGCAGGTGTGGATATCGTTGCGGTTGATAGTGCTCATGGACACTCACAAGGTGTTATTGACACTGTGCGTATGATTCGTGCCGAATTCCCAGAATTAGATATTGTTGGTGGTAATATAGTTACTGCACAGGGAGCAACAGATCTAATCTATGCGGGTGCTAACGTTATTAAAGTTGGTGTTGGTCCTGGATCAATCTGTACAACACGTGTTGTAGCAGGTGTTGGGGTTCCCCAATTAACTGCTGTAAACGATGTTTACTCTGTAGCACGCCAATATGGTGTGGGTGTTATTGCCGACGGTGGTATTAAACTATCCGGAGATATTGCAAAGGCACTTGCAGCCGGTGGAAGTTGTGTTATGCTAGGTGGGTTACTTGCGGGTACTGAAGAAACACCTGGAGAAGTAATGGAAGTATTTGGTAAAAAGGTTAAAGGTTATGTTGGAATGGGATCATTAAGTGCGATGCAACGTGGTTCAAGTGATCGTTATTTCCAAGGTGGCGTTTCTGAATTGAAGAAGCTTGTACCAGAAGGTATTGAAGCGACGGTTCCTTTTAAAGGATCAATTCGTGATGTTATTTATCAAATGCTTGGTGGATTACGTTCTGGAATGGGTTACTGTGGTTGCGGAACGATTGAAGAAATGCACCAAAAAGCGCAGTTTGTGAAAATCACAGGCGCAGGACTTCGTGAAAGTCACCCTCACGATGTTGACAACGTGAAGGAGGCACCAAATTATCATGGCAAATAAGATTATTGTTTTAGACTTTGGGTCACAGTATAATCAGTTAATTGTTCGTCGTATTCGTGATTTAGGCGTATACAGTGAATTATTAGATAATGAGATTACAGCTGAAGAAATCCGCGCAGATAAAGATATCGCAGGTATCGTTTTATCCGGTGGACCCAACTCTGTGTATGCAGATAATGCATATCACATTGATCAAGAAATTTTTGAACTTGGATTACCAATTTTAGGTGTATGCTATGGTATGCAACTTATGGCACATCAAAATGGTGGTAAAGTTGAATCACATTCAAAACGTGAATACGGCTTAGCACCGATTGAAGTAAAACAAGACAACCCAATTACTCAAGGATTACCAGCATCATATAATGTTTGGATGAGCCATGGCGATCAAGTTAAAGCAGTTCCTGCTGGATTTGACGTATATGCTTCATCAGAAAATACAGACATCGTTATGATGGGGAATGATGAAAAGAAACAATATGGAATCCAATTCCATACTGAAGTACGCAATACTGAAAACGGTATTGAAATGTTAGAAAACTTTGTATTCAACGTATGTAAAGCTGAAGCAGGATGGGATATGGAGCATTTTGTTGAAGAACAAACTGCAATCATCCGTGAAAAAGTAGGTAAAGAACATGTTATCTGTGCGCTTTCAGGTGGTGTTGACTCTGCTGTTGTTGCAGCACTTCTACACCATGCAATCGGCGATCAACTCACATGTATCTTTGTAGACCATGGTCTACTCCGTAAAGGGGAAGCTGACAGTGTAGTGGAAGTATTCCAAGATCACTTTAAGATGAATTTAATCAAAGTTGATGCACAACGTCGTTTCTTAGACAAACTTGCAGGCGTTGATGACCCTGAGAAAAAACGTAAAATTATCGGTAACGAATTTATTTACGTATTCGAAGATGAAACTAAAAAACTTCGCGATGCGAAATGGTTAGCACAAGGAACTTTATATACTGATGTTATTGAATCAGGAACAAAGACCGCTCAAACAATTAAGTCACACCATAACGTTGGTGGATTACCCGAAGATATGGACTTCAAATTGATTGAGCCACTTGATACACTCTTCAAAGATGAAGTGCGTAAATTAGGACTTGTTCTTGGTTTACCAGAACATATCGTTCACCGTCAACCATTCCCAGGACCTGGAATCGCAATCCGTATTCTTGGTGCTGTCGATGAAGAAAAAATTAAAATTGTACAAGAGAGTGATTACATTCTCCGTGAAGAAATTGCGAAAGCCGGTCTTGACCGTGAAATCTGGCAATACTTTACCGTACTAACAAACTTAAGAAGTGTAGGTGTCATGGGTGATCAACGTACTTATGATTACACACTTGCAATCCGTGCCGTAACATCAATTGATGGAATGAGTGCAGACTTTGCACGTATCCCATGGGATATTCTCCAAAAAATCTCAGTTCGTATCGTAAATGAGGTTCAAGGAATTAACCGCATCGTCTATGATTGTACTTCAAAACCACCAGCAACAATTGAGTGGGAGTAGTAATACTCAAGATAAATTAAAAAACGAAAGTCCACGATTCAGTGGATTTCCTAAATTCAAATCTCAACCGCACCACCCAAGGTGCGGTTGTTTTTGTATAATAAAAGGAGCCCACCCGACTAAAAGGAGCTCCCATATGAAGTATAAACAATTAGATAAAAAAATGAAAGAC